>CAMZHY010000388.1 GCA_947307005.1 uncultured Planctomycetaceae bacterium | reverse complement strand
CCGGTAATGGTCCCGCTAAATGATCGCCCCTTAAATCTCATCCAATAGGACGACGCCCGAATCGCTTTCTTCTCTCGGCGATTCGGGCGTTTCTTTTCCATAACGCGACCTCGAAACGATTCCTTTCCGAAAAATATCGAAAACAACTGACCTGTACAGGTTAAAATGACGATGTAATATAGGATATAGCGCAAAGAGAAGCGCAATAAGTTCGATCGTTTCGATAGAAGGAAAGAAAATGCTCCGAGTTTATAATACGCTGACAAGAACGAAGGAAGAGTTTACGCCCGTAACCCCGGGCAAGGTCGGCATGTACCTCTGCGGCCCCACCGTTTACAAGCCGAGTCATATCGGGCATATGGTCGGTCCGACGATCTTCGACACGATCAAGCGCTATCTCGTCTATTCGGGCTACGACGTAACGTGGGTCGTGAACATCACGGACGTCGACGACAAACTCATCGCGGAATCGAACGCTCGCGGGATTCCAATGAACGCCGTCGCGGACGAAATGACCGCCGACTATCAGAACAACCTCAAGGCGATGGGCGTCGATTCGATCAACGTCTTCCCGAAAGCGACCGAATACATCGGGCAGATTATCGACTTTACGCAGGAACTCATCAACAAGGGGTTCGCTTACGAGTCGGAAGGAGACGTCTACTTCGACGTCGAGAAGTTCCCGGAATACGGCAAGCTCAGCAACCGAACGCTCGAACAGATGAGCGGCGAAGGGGGCGGAACCGCCGATCGCAAACGCTCCAACTTCGACTTCGCGCTCTGGAAGTCCGCCAAGCCGGGCGAGCCGTCGTGGGACTCTCCGTGGGGCAAGGGGCGACCGGGCTGGCACATCGAATGCAGCGTGATGAGCGGCGCGATTCTCGGCGAAACGTTCGATATTCACGGCGGCGGACTCGATCTCCAGTTCCCGCACCATGAGAACGAAATCGCCCAGAGCGAGGCGCGCTACGGCAAGCCGATGGCGAAATACTGGATGCACAACGGTCTCATGCAGGCGTCGAACCAAGTCGGCAAAGTCGGCGGACGCAAGACGCGCGACGCGGACGACGGCGCGGCGAAAGAGGGCGACCTCGCGTCGCAAGAGGCGGGCAAGATCAGCAAGTCGAAGGGCGCGTCGGCGTTCCGCGATCTGCTCAAGAAATTCAAGCCGGAAAACATCCGCTTCTTCCTCCTCTCGACGCATTATCGCCGTCCGATCGACTACAGCGAGGAACGGCTCGTCGAGGTCGGCAAGGGATTGGAAGCGTTCTATCGTTATTTCAAGCGTTTTGAAGGCGTTACAGGAAAATCTTTCTACGAGCTCGACGCCCCGAAGACGCGCGTCGAAGGGGACGCTTTTGAAAAGAACGCGTCCTTTGGCGCCGCGTTCGCCGACTTCGCGGAGCAGGTCAAAGGGTTCCGCGCTAAGTTCCTCGACGCGATGGACGACGACTTCAACACGGCGGGCGGAATCGCCGTCTTCTTCGATTTCCTCCGCGCGCTCAACAAGTTCATCGAAGCGAACGCGCTTGAAACGAAAACCGGCGCCGAAACGCAGCCCGCGCGCGACGCGCTTATCGCCGCGACGCAAATCTTTAAAGAGCTGACGCTTACCCTCGGGCTTTTCCGCGAGCCCGTCGAAGAAGAGAAGAAGGAAGACGATTCGCTCGTCGAGCCGCTCATGACGCTTCTCATCGACCTTCGCCGCGCCGCGAAGAAGAACAAGGACTTCGCGACCGCCGACGAAATCCGCAACCGCCTCAAGGAACTCGGCGTCGCGCTGGAAGACCGTCCCGGCGGCGTCTGCGTCTGGACTCGCGAAGGCTGACGATTCTCCTTTTTACCGCGTCGCGAGACGTCGTTCTTCTTGAACGTTAAAGAAACGCGCCGCCCGTCGAAAACCGACGGACGGCGCGTTTGATTTCAGCGCGACGCTCGGGACGCGATCTCTACTTGACCAACGCTTCCTCGAAGGTCGCCCACGCGTAGGACTCCGCCGGAATCGTGATCTCGACGATCGCCTCGCGTTTGTCGTTAAGTTGGACGACAAACGGTTTGCCGAGATTCAGGTTGGAATCGCCCAAACGAACGATCGCGCTCTTCTGCAAGCCCGTATAGTAGAGCGGAACCGAGATTTGGCGCGTCATCGTTTCCCGCGTCGGATTGTAGAAAAACGCGAGTCCGCGCGTTTCGGCGCCGCGATCGGGATCGACGTGAAGCCATCCGTCCCAATCGCGCCCCGTCGCGCGGCGCAGATGGATCAGATCGCCGTCGAGAATCCGGCGATTCGCTTTATAGAACGTCGTCCACTTCACGACGACCTTTTTCGTCTCCTCGCTGTCGAAAAGCCGAGGACCGCGCCAGCACGCCTGCGTTCCGGAACCGATTAGATTGGCGAACCGCGCGTCGTAATGGTCGAGGTGATCTTTGAGCGGCTCGATCGTCGCCGCCGCGCCGCCCCCGTGATATTGGCTCAGCGGCACGAACATCCACCCCATAGACGCGGTCTTGTCCCACGTCCCGTCGTAGACGTTCTGGCGCTCGATAATCACCTGCTCCGCGCGCGGGAGCGACCAGTTCGTCTCGCGGTACCCCATCCCCGTCTTGTTTCCTCCTTCGAGGAAATACGCGTCCGGCTGATTCACGTAAACGGCGTGCGCGCGGCACCATCGGTACAAATCGGCTTGCGCGCGCCATTGCGTCCAGATCGAGTCGTCTTTCCCGCGATGCCCGGGATGGTCGGTCGCCTCGCAGAAATCGCCCGGGTACGGACCGTCGTTTTCAAAGACGCCGAAATTAGCGATTTCCATAAAATCTTTGAGACCTTGGAAATAGTCCAATCCCCACGCGGATTGCAGGCAGGGGGCGCGTCCAAAACGCGGCTTCGGATTATGAACGTTGTCCGCTGGAATACCGGCGCTTCGCGACGACGTCAGGGAATATCCGCCAAGCGCGACGTTCGCGGCGCGCGCTTCCTCGCTGAGTCCCGCGTAGAGCTTGCGATAGTCGGGGTCTTTGCTTTCGAGATTGAACCCAGACCCGAAACTCATAATGAAGACCTCGAAGCCCGTCTCGCGACACTGTTCGATTCCTTCGCGCACCTCTTCGGGGGACGACTTCACTTTGTGGAACATGAGCGGGTTCTCCGCCGTCCACGGGGCGAGAATTCGCATCGCGCGACGGAACGCGAGTCCGCGACGCTCGCGCTCGGAATTGTCGAAAAGAATTTCGTAAATCGCGTTAGACTCAAACGGGCGGTCTTTGTCGACGATTTGCGCGGGCCCGAGTTCGGGGGAACATTCGAGAAGGCAGCGCGTTATGCGCGCGTAATTGACCTGCGTCGGATAGTCCGGGTCCGTCTTCAATTTCCACGCCTCAGTATCGTAGAGGTATGACGATTTAATCCCGCCGTAAACGTAGTCGCTCATGAGCCCGAGGTTGAACGGAACGCCCGGCTCGTAATGTTCGACCGAGGACTCCGGCTCGACGAGTCGAAGTTCTTCGTTGACGAACGAATCGAGCGTAAACGACGCGTCGCCTAGATTTTCGGGGCAGGAGACGACGAGCTTTTTGGAAATCAGCGGCGCGCCGTCGTATATTTCGTAACGAACTTCAAGATTGGGAAGTTTGGAAACCTCGTTCTTGACGTTTTCCGGAACGGGCGCGAAAAGAGCGACGTTCTTAATGTGGACGCGGGCAAAATCCTCGTCTCGCGCCTGAGCTTTCGGGTAATCTTTTCCAAATCCGCCCTTCCCGACCTTGCCGACGCGCAGCGTCTTCGGAAACGAGGGGACGGCGACTCGCCCTACGGTTGTTTTCACGGCGCCTTCTTGACGTCCCTCGGCGACGAGCCAATATCGTTCCGCGTCGGACTGGGCGTTTTCGTTCTTCTCAAAAGAGAGAGCGAGGACGATTTCCTTGTCGCGTTCGAAAGAGCCGACGAGCTTTTCGGCGCCGTCGACGCAAAGTTCATACTGGCGCGAATAGG
>CAMZHY010000387.1 GCA_947307005.1 uncultured Planctomycetaceae bacterium | reverse complement strand
GTTCGCCCTGACGTTCTGCGCCGCCGCAAACGCTGAAGATTTCGAAACATACTACGTCTGGCCCGGCGTCGCGTCCGGCGAAAAATCCGACGCCGTCATGCCGACCTATGAAATCTGGAAGCCCGCTGAAAAGACGACCGACGCCTGCCTGATCGTCTGCCCCGGCGGCGCGTACAACGGTCTCGCGTACGGTCACGAGGGCGATAAAATCGCGCGATATTTCGTCGGCAAGGGCGTTACGACGGTCGTTTTGAAGTATCGCGTTCCGCGTCGCGAAGGAATCCCGAAGCACATGGCGGCGTGGCAGGACGCCCAGCGATGCGTTCGCGTCGTTCGCGCGCGCGCGGAAGAACTGGGAATTAATCGCGAAAAGATCGGAATCATGGGTTTCTCCGCAGGCGGTCACCTCACGCTCATGACGTCGACCACACGCCAGACGAACTCTTACGAGCCGGTCGACGATATCGATAAACTCTCCGCCTCCGTCAATTTCGCCGTTCCGGTCTATCCCGCGTACGTCCTTGAAGACGGCGCCGACGGTCCGAATTCGGGCAAAGGCAACGATTCGACAATGGTCGACGACTTCGCGTTCGACGAAAAAACGCCGCCGATGTGCCTCATTCACGGCGACGACGACGTTTATTCACCGATGGGATCCGTCGCCGTCTACGCGAAACTTCGCAAAATGAATATCCCCGCCGAGCTTCATATCTTCGCGAAAGTCAACCATGGATTCGGCGGCAACCCGACGGACAATCACGTCGGCGACTGGCTCAACCGCGTCTACTACTGGATGCAGGCGATGGGGCTCTGACGCCGATCGTTGACGCTCCGCGCCCGTTCCGACCATTTTCACCGAAAGGCGTTCGTCTCGCGCGGGCGCCTTTCGTTCGACTTTATTCTCTCGCGCTCAAGGAATCAACGCCATGAAACGTCGTCTTCTTACCCTTCTCGCGGTCGTCGCCGCGTGTTTCGCCGTAAACTTCTCCGCCGCGCGCGCCGACGATTTTGAAACGCTTCCCCTTTGGCCCGACGTCGCGCCCGGCGAAAAAGCCGACGCGGAAAAACCGACCCTCGAATACTGGAAGCCCGCCGAAAAGACGAGCGACGCGTGCATGATCGTCTGCCCCGGCGGCGGCTATCACGTCCTCTGCGCCGACTACGAAGGTCAGGACGTCGCGAAATATTTCGTTTCCAAAGGCGTTACGGCGGTCGTGCTCCGATACCGCGTCCCGCGCCGCGAGGGGCTTCCGAAGCACATGGCGGCGTGGCAGGACGCGCAGCGCTGCGTCCGCGTCGTTCGCGCTCACGCCAAAGAATGGGGAATAGACCCCGAGAAAATCGGGATCATGGGATTCTCCGCCGGCGGTCATCTCACCCTCATGGTCGCGACGACGAGTCTAACAAACTCCTACGAGCCGGTCGACGAGATCGACAAACTCTCCGCTTCCGTCAACTTCGCCGCGCCCGTCTATCCCGCGTACGTCATTGAAGAGGCGCGCGAAGGGGAAGACGTTCGAGGCGCGCTCGATTCCAAAATCGTCGACGATTTCGCGTTCGACGAAAAAACGCCGCCGATGTGCCTAATTCACGGCGACGCCGACCGCGTCCCCGCGATGGGTTCCGTCGTGGTCTACGCGAAGCTTCGCAAGATGGAGATTCCCGCCGAACTCCATATTTACGCTAAAGCGGAACACGGCTTCGGCGCGAAAGTTACGGACAATCACGTCGGCGACTGGATGAACCGCGTCTACTACTGGATGCGAAAAATGGAATTCTGACGTTTTACGTCGAGGAGAAAACGCTGTGAAACGCGCTTGCGCTACTCTTTTAGCGGTCGCGGGTCTGTGGCTCGCGACCTGCGGCGCCTCGCTCGCCGCCGATTTTCAGGTCTTCGATCTCTGGCCGGGCGCGGCGCCGGGCGAATCGGACGACGCGGAAAAACCGACGTGTCGCTACCTTAAGCCCGACGTTCAAACGTCCGACGCGTGCGTCGTCGTTTGCCCGGGAGGCGCCTATCGCAATCTCGACAAAAAGGAAGGCGACTGGGTCGCGCAATTCTTCGCGTCGAACGGAATCTCCGCGGTCGTCTTGCGATACCGCGTTCCGCGCCGCGAAGGTCAGCCGAAACACCTCGCGCCTTGGCAGGACGCGCAGCGGTGCGTTCGTTTCGTCCGCGCGCACGCCGAGGAATGGGGGATCAATCCGGAGAAAATCGGAATTCTCGGGTTCTCCGCCGGCGGTCATCTCACGCTCATGACCGCGACGTCGAGTCTGACGAACTCCTACGAGCCGGTCGACGAGATCGACAAGCTTTCCGCGTCGGTCGCCTTCGCCGTCCCGATTTACCCGGCGTACGTTCTCGAAGACGGCGCCGACGGTCCGAACTCGGGCAAAGGGAACGACTCCGCGATGGTCGACGACTTTGCGTTCGACGAAAAAACGCCCCCCATGTGTCTCTTCCACGGCGACGCCGACGTCTATTCGCCGATGGGGTCCGTCGCGATTTACGCAAAGCTCCGGAAAATGGAGGTTCCCGCCGAGCTGCATATCTTCGCCGGAATCAACCACGGGTTCGTCGGACACGCGTCCGGCGATCATGTCGGCTCTTGGCCGGAAAGAACCCTCGCTTGGCTGCAAAAACTCGGATTTTGATTTCGTAAGAATATGCGTCGCAGGGCGTTTCCTTCGATTTTGTATCGTAGGAAGCGCTCTTTTTTATCTTAACGCGTCTAACACAGCCCTTGTCAAGCGGCTAACTCCTTATAAATACTATTTTTTCCACATCGATAAAAAAAATCCCTGTAAATCTCTTCTTTTGCGCCGTATTTTATTACAGTCTCAACATTGCGTCATATTTCATGTTAGCGCAATTCTTCCTTTATTGATTACGATTCTCTCGCATAAAATTTGGGTTGACGCCGTCAATAAAGTCCCTAAAATTCAAGTGTTCCGTGGATTTTGGCGTTTGTGATTTGAACGCGTCGCTCCTTACGAGAACGCGCGGACTCTTGCTATCGCTAGAGTGGAACAACGATGTAACAACTCGTGAATACTCAGTTTTTAATGCAACTCCGGCGGCGATTTGAGGTCGTTCTCGAACGTCCTTGCCCTGTTGCGCGACTTTATACATTCAAGGAGAGACTGCGATGACGAAGAAAGAAATCGCAAGGCTGGTTTATACGAACACGAAGTTGAGTTTGGTTGAATCTCAGGAATCCGTTCAGGCGACCTTTAACGCAATTTCCAAGTTGCTGGTCAAGTACGGTCGAGTCGAACTTCGCGGCTTCGGCGTCTTTTCCGTCCAGAAGCGTTCCGCCCGTAAGGCGCACAATCCGCGCACCGGCGAAGAAGTTTTGGTTCCCGAGCATGAGACGGTCGTCTTCAAGCCGAGCAAGCTCATGAAGGCGGAGATTCTCGAACGCCGCACGCCGAAAAAGGCCGCTAAGGGCGCGAAGACCAAGGCCGCCGCGACCGCGAAGAAGCCCGCCGCCAAGAAGACGACGAAGAAATCCAAGTGATTCGCGTTTCCTTGCGACTGCGTCTGGAATAATCAAAGCTCGAGTGAGAATATTGCGTTCTCTTCGGGCTTTTTTTTGTGTCGCGTCAGCGCTGGGGACAAAGTCGGAAGACGCGCTCGTCTAGGTTGAAGGTCGCGATCTCATAACCCGGCGACGTTTCCCTTTCAAGAACGAAGAGCGCGGCGACGTCGGGGCGACGTTCGCAGAATTCCGCCGCCTTTTCGACTCCGGCGACGAAAAACGCCGTCGAGAGCGCGTCCGCCTCCGTCGCGGTCGGCGCCAACACGGTCGTTGAAAGAACGCCCGTCGTCGGGTAGCCCGATCGCGGGTCGATCACGTGAGAATATCTTTTGCCGCCGCTGCGGAAAAACTGCCACGTCGAGCCGGAGGTCGCGAGCGCGCGGTCTCGGAGCCAAAGCTCGGCGAGTCGCCGGTCGGGTCGAAGCGGGTGCGCGACGCCGATCTTCCAGCCGACCGG
>CAMZHY010000386.1 GCA_947307005.1 uncultured Planctomycetaceae bacterium | reverse complement strand
ATACAAACGTCCTTGTTTCTGCGATGATTAAACCTCAATCGGTTCCTCGTCAAGTCGTTTGCCGGTCCGATCATACCCGTTTTAAACGACGCCATTGAAAAGGAATACAGGGAAGTTCTCTCGCGACCGAAGTTTCATCTGCCGGCGGATCTGATTGAAGACGTTGTTCAAACATTTAGACAGAAAGGTCTTTACGTAAACGCCGAGACGTTGGACGTCGCCTTTTCTGATCCTAAAGACATTGTCTTTTTTGAAGTTGTTATGGAGGCGCGCAAAAACGAGGACGCTTGGCTTGTTACCGGTAACGCTAAACATTTTCCGACAGAACCCTTCGTCGTAACCCCGCGACAAATGCTGGATATTATCCTAAGAGATCAAGAACATTTGTCATAACAACGCTAGAAATTGAATTGGTTCAAGACAACTTTAGAGAAGATTTTCTCAGTTCCCTTTAGTACTATTTGTATTTCGAGTTAGGAACGACGAACGGCGTTAAAAAAGAGCGCGAGGTCAGTCGCCGCGCGCTCTTGTTCTTCTAGGACTCTAATCTTAGATGAAATCGCGATCAGACTTTGCCCATTTTTTTGAGGTTTTCAAAACATTCGGCGCACGCTTCCATCAGGTTGGAGCCTTGACGGCAGTCTTCCTGTTCGACGATGTACCATTCAATTCCGCCGACCGTTTCGGCGATGTTGAACATCTTCTTCCAGTCGACGATATCGCCGGGACCCGCGACGGTCGCGCCGCCCTTGCCCTTCTCATTCTCCGCCTTGACGTGCATGAGCTTGCCGCGACCGGGCAGCTTCGCGACGAGATCGTAAGGATCGGCGCCGCCGTGCATGCAGTTGCCGACGTCCATCTGCGCGATAATATCCGCGCGCGTTCGCGAGAAGAAGAGTTCCCACGCCGTCTTGCCGTTCACGTCGGCGAAGTCGTTGAAATGCGCGTGGAACCCGATCTGGAACCCCGCCTTCGCCGCTTTGTACGCGATCTCGTTGAAAAGATACGCCGTCATCTGGTTGCCCGCGTCCGTCGCGCAAGACGCGGAAAGACCGCTCGCGACGATCAGACGCTTGTTGCCGAGCGTCTTTTCAAACGCCGCCGTCTCGTCGAACGTTCCCTCCAAGAGTTGAGGAACGCCAAGGTGCGTGCTGATCGCCTGCAAGCCCGCTTCGTCGAGCCATTTGCGGACGTCTTTCGCGTCGTTTCCGTAATAGCCCGCGAACTCCACGCCCTTATATCCCATCTTAGCGATTTCCTTGAGCGTTCCGCGCATATCCTTCGACGCGTATTCTCGCACCGAATACACCTGAAGCGCGAAAGGAATCTTCTTCGTTTCTTCGGCGGCGAGCGCGGTTGCGGAAACGCCGGAAGCGCCCAGCGCGCACCCTGCGGCGGCGGCGAAACCGGTCTTTAGAAAGGAACGTCTATCCATTGTCTGACTCCTGAGTTTAACTCCAATCTGCGGCGCGACGACGCGGAGGTCGCCGCTATTCGGGGAAAGACGTCGCGCGACGAACGCGCGGCGTCGTTATCGGCTAGTCGTGATCTTCATCGGGATCGAGGTAATCGCTGTCGGCGTCGGGATCGTCGAAAACGACGGGCTCGACGTTCGCGGGCGCCGGGGTCGGAATCTGCTCGATTTCTTCCGGCTCGTCATGTGGCGCGGACGCGGTTTCCGAAAGTTTTTCCTTGTCGACGTTGAAACGCTTCCACGCGTCTTCGAGCGCGGCGTCGAAGGCGTCCATCGGAAGATCGTCGAGTTCTTTCTCCTGGGGCGCGGACGGCTGGACGGGCTTTTTCTCGGCGGGCGCGGGTTGCGGCGCGGGCTGCTCTTTCTTTTCCGTCTGTTCAGGATTCGTGAGTTTCTCGACGACCATGAGGAGCCGCTTCATTGAGATCGGCATGCCGACGGCGAGCCGCTTCTTACCGCGCTGAGCGGCGGGCGCCCACTTCACTTGATTCTCGTCGAGGATGAGAACCGCGGGCAGATCTTTCGTCTGGCGATTCTCGAGGAGCTTGTTGAAGGCGACGACGGCGACCTTTCCGAGATTCTGCGCGTTAAAGAGCACGGCGTCGACGCCGAACGCTTCGCCGTCGTCGAGTCGCTCAAGAGCGCGGTCGCAGTTGGAGACGACGAGAACGCGGTATCCCGCCTTCTTGAAGAACTCGCGGAAAACGTCCTGCAGGTTGGAGTTCGCCTCGACGATCATAACGGACGTCTGCTTTTTCTCCTTCTCCAGACGATCCTGCATCGCCGCCGTCATGAGCTTTTCTTCCTGCTCGACGTCGACCCCGGAGTCGAGCGCGCTCGCCGCGCCGTCGAGCGCCTCCAGCATCTGAGTGGGATTCTGGAACCGCTCCTCCGGATTGAACTTCATCGCTCTGTCGACGACGTACGCGACGCAGCGCGGGACGTACGGGGCGACTTCGCGGATCGGTTTGACGTTCTTAAAACGGTCCGCGACAAGGCGTTTCGACCGTTCCTTAATCTCGCCGAGCGGCGCGATTCCCGTAAGCAGCTGATAGTAGACGGCGCCGAGAAAATAGAGGTCGCTGCGTTTGTCGTTGCGCGGGACGTGCGTCGAACGTTCCAGCGCCGCGTATTCGATCGCGCGCTGCGTCTTGAACCCGGACGCGTCGTCCGCGATGAGTCCGAAATCGAGAAGCACCGCCTTGCCGGAACTTGCCAGCAGGATGTTCGAGAGCTTCATATCGCGGTGCTGATACCCTTGGTTGAGCGCGTAACTAAGCGCGCTGCAAACGTCGCGCGCGATGCGCGTCGCGCGTCTCGGTTCGAGACGACCGTTCTTCTGCACGGCGAGCTCTTCGCGCAGCGTCCGTCCCTCGACGAACTCCATGACGATATAATGATCGTACTTCGTCTTCGCCGACTCGTAAACCGCCGCGATGTTCGGATGGTGCATCGCCGCGCCGAACTCGCCCTCGCGTTCAAACTCGTTGATCGCCGTTTTGTCGTCCCGAAAGCGCGCCCGAAGAACCTTTACCGCGACGACCTGTCCCGTGTCCTTATGAATACACCGGAAAACGCGCGCGAAAGACCCCGCCCCGATAAGATACTGGACGATATACGGTCCGTAGCTGTAGCCCGTCGTTTCGCCCTTCGAGAGGCGTTCGACCTGAAATTTCGTCAGATAACCGCGCCGCAACGCCTCCTGAAGAAACTCTTCCGACGTGAAAATACGGGCGCCGAACGAGTTCTCAAGATCGCGAAGCTTGCCGAGGTCGAGCAAATCGAGGGACAGAATGATTTGGGTTAAATCGTCGTATGCAGGAGCGCTCATTGAAGGATCGTCTCCGGTAACGTGAAAAAGGGGCGCGCGCCCACGAAAACAGCGGTCGAGACGCGTCGTTCGCGCAAGCCGAACGAAAGCTCGCGCCGCGTCCCTCTTTCATTATATACGCCCGAAAGTTAAAAGTCACTATGAAAACAGCCCCCCGGCGTCCTTTTCATGAAAATCGCCGACGGGGAGTCGAAGGTCGGAAGAAAGCGAGACGCCGCGTTGGACGTTTTGGTTCGTCGCTTAAATCGCAAGAGCGGACCGAGCGTAATCTCCGTCTTGACGCGGGATTTGTCGTCAAGTCCGAGGTTGTCGAGGGACATGATTTTATTCCCCGCGTCCGCAAACGGGGCGAGGAAAAGCGGGAACCCGAAAGAAATCCGGAATTTCGAGTCAAACGTTGGATTGTGGAAGCGCTCCGTTCTTGGTTAAAACGTCTCCGAAAGCTTTGTCCTCGTCATGAAAAATCGGTCGAATCTTTCCGAGCTTTGTTAGCTTTAGCGATGGGAATGATTATTAATAAGATTACTGATCTTTATCCTTAATCCTATTCTCGGATAACCCCTTAAGAAACGTTATAAGAGATTGACAATTTTGACAAATACCTTTTCCTATAGTAGATACATTATTAGGAATAACTAATTCTTTTATACTTGAACCTGCAAAAGCATAATCCTTTATGCTGGTAACTGTTGAGGGTATTATGACGGAATCAATAT
>CAMZHY010000385.1 GCA_947307005.1 uncultured Planctomycetaceae bacterium | reverse complement strand
GGCGGATTCGCCGGCGGCCAAGGGGGCGCGAACGGCGCGCCTAGCGGCAGACCCGGCGGCGCGGGCGGCTTCCCTGGCGGTTTTCCGGGCGGGGGCGATCCGCAGGCTCTTCTCGCCGGTTTGGCGGAACGAATCAAGTCGGGCGACGTTCCTCAGGAAATTCTCGCGAATATTCCTCCCGGAATTTTGGAGGCGATCAAAAACGGCGAATCTTTAAGCGCTTCCGATCTTGAAGAAAAGCGCCAGCGCGAGGAAGAAGCGGCGGAATATGCGAAGACGATCGAAGAGAATCTCGCGCGCGACGTGAAGGTCGCCGCCGTCGAGTCGTTCTTTGGCCGCACCGTTATGGAGATGCATCGCGAGCTGCTTTCGGCGATTTCCGACAAGGCGACGGCGCTTCAAGAGCGCGTCGCAACGCGGCAAAGCGAGATTACGCGCAGGCAGGAAGAAATCGAGCTTCTCCAGAAAACGGCGCAAGCCGTCGAGTCGGGCGCCGTTCAGGTTATGAGCGTCGAAGGGGGCGAGGATTCCGACGCGAAGATTGCCAGACTTACCGACGAAATTAAAACGCTGCGAGGCGATTCCGACGTCCCGACGCTCGATCGCGTCGTTTATCTCGATAAGATCGACTGGAACAAGTACGTGAGCGGAAACGACCTCACGCGCGAAGGAATCGACTTCCTCACCCAAGATTCCGACGAGATATTTAATCAGCTCTTCCCGAATTCCAGCCCCGTCGACGTCGTCAAAGCCGCTTCGACTACCGCCGAAGACGCCGTTGAGACGGACGACGAAGACGATTGGATGAAGGATACTGACGCGACCGATTCGAAAGCCGGAGTCGCGACGGTCGATTACACGCCCTTTAAAGCGCTCTTTGCCGACTGGGATACTTCCGGCGACGGACGTTTGAAGCCGACGGAATTCGTGATCGGTTTCTTCTCGGATCGCAAGAGTTTCCAGAACTCCGAATCGGACGACGAAATCGAGAAACTTTTCGCGGAATACGCGCCTAGACCTGAACGCGCCGCCGACGGTTCCGAAGCGGAAGAGGTCGAACTGGTCGAAATCCCGATGACGCGCGTCGCCGAGGTCGCCGACAGAATTTTGCGCGAGCGCGCGACGGAAGAGTCTGGCTCCTCGCGTCGCGGCGGACGTCGCGGCGGACGCGGCGGGTTCCCCGGCGTCGGTCAAGCGGGATTCCCCGGCGGCGGAGCGCAAGACGGACTTCCCGGCGGCGGAGGTTCCAGAGACGGTCAAGACCAAAGCGTCGCGCCAGCCGACGCGCAGAGCGGACCTAGGGGCGACCGAGACGGCGCGCCCGGCGCCGGTCAAGGCGAAGCGGGCGAACGTCCCGTCGCGCCAAGGGGCGACGCTCCTAAACCGGAGAATAGGTCGGAAGGCGCATCCGAGGGCAAGGCGATCGACGTCTCGACGCCGGGCGCTCCTCGAGTTCCAGCCGAGCCGATCAAGTCTCTCGCCGAGGCGAACAGCGCTCGTCAGGCGGTCGCGCTTTACGTTGATCGCATGGACGTCAACGGCGACGGATTGCTTCAGAAGACGGAGTTCGTCAAGGGCTATCATGACGTCAAAGACGTCTCCGGCAAGCTCTTCGCTTCGACGACCTTGGTGAACGCGACCGATTCGGGCGCAGGCGGATTTGGACCTCCTCCGAGGTGATTTTTCGGCGGTCGTTTGCGTTTTGTTTTCAATAAACGTTTTTGCTCGTAGAGCCCATGTTTGAAAAAAAGAAGAAAAAAGGATCCGACTCCGCGAAGGATCAGGAGCCGTTCTTTGCCGCAAAGCTATCGGGCGTCAAGCGCGAGTACGTCCTCAAAGGCGAGACGGTTTACGCGCTTCGCGGCGTCGATTTGGAAGTTCCCGTCGGCGATTACGTCGCGATTATGGGCGCGTCCGGTTCCGGCAAGAGCACGATGCTGAACCTTCTCGGGTGTTTGGACCGTCCGACGAGCGGCAAAATCTGGCTGGGGCGCGACGACGTCACGACCCTTGACGACGACAGTCTTTCCGAGATTCGCGCGTCGCGCATTGGGTTCGTTTTCCAGTCGTACAACCTGATTCAGCAGCTGACGGTGATCGAGAACATCGAAGTGCCCCTGTATTATCAGGGGAATTCGTCGCTTCGTTCTCGCAAGCGCTGCGTCGAACTCGCCGGCATGGTCGGGTTGGCGGAGCGCCTCAACCACCGTCCGACGCAGCTTTCCGGCGGTCAGCAGCAGCGCGTCGCGATTGCGAGAAGCTTGGTGAACGATCCTTATTTCATCCTCGCCGACGAGCCGACGGGCAACCTTGACTCGAAGACGACGGCGGAGATTTTGGATCTTCTCGACAAGCTCAGCGAACAGGGGCGGACGATTATCCTCGTCACGCACGAGGACGACGTTGGAGCGCGCAGCAAGCGGATCGTGCGACTGCGCGACGGCGCGATCGAATCGGACACGCGTTTGCGTCCCATTTGACCTCGCGGTAGAGCTTTTGAGACGACTATGGCGCCGTCGAATTCGGCGGCGCTTCCAGATAAACAGGTTAAGCTTCAAAGATGGTACAAGCGTTTCGCACGTTGCTTTCGGGGATCAAGAGTCTGTATCTCCATCCGATGCGCTCGCTGCTGACCGTGCTGGGCATCTTCATCGGGGTCGCGAGCGTTATTTGGCTCATGGCGATCGGCGAAGGAATCAGCCGCAAGGCGCAGGAACAGATCGAAAGTCTCGGCGCCGACAACATCATCGTCAGCACGGTCAAACCGCCGAACGAAGCCCTTTCTTCCGGGGGCGGCGGGTTTCGCATGCAGTTTCCCGAGTACGGTCTCACGCGCGGCGATTACGAGCGCTTGACGGAGACGATTCCCACGATCGTCAATTCCGTGCCGGTCAAGGATTATACCGAAACGTTCCAGAACGGACGTTGGAAACTCGACGGACGCCTCGTCGGCTGCACCGCTTCTTACGTCGACGTCGTCAAGATTGAGATGTTCGAAGGGCGGTTCTTTACCGACGACGAGAATAGGAACGCCTGCGATTACTGCGTTCTCGGCGCGGGCGTCGCGCAGACGCTCTTTCCTTACGAGGAGCCGCTTGGCAAGTTGATTCGGGTCGGCGAGAACTATTATTTCCGCGTCATCGGCGTTGCGAAATCGAGGTCGCCTTCCGCCGCAATCGGAAGTTCGCTGAAGTCCGAGGACTATTCTTACGACGTCTACATTCCGCTCCAGACGATGCAAACGCGCGTGGGCGACACGGTCGTCGTGCGACGCAGCGGCTCGATGGAGGGCGAAACGGTTCAGCTCAAGCAGATTACGCTCAAGGTCCGAAGCGTCGCCGACGTGATGCAGACGGCGGATCTCATCAAACTTACGTTAGATAAATACCACACGAAGTTTGAAGACTACGGCGTGACCGTGCCTCTCGAACTCCTCGAACAGGCGAAGACGACGCGCATGATGTTCAACGTCTTCATGGGGCTTATCGCGGGCATCTCGCTGCTCGTCGGCGGCATCGGCATTATGAACATTATGTTGGCGACGGTGACGGAACGCACCCGTGAAATCGGCATTCGCCACGCGCTGGGCGCGAAACGGGGCGACATTATTCGACAGTTCTTGGTCGAGACGGTCGTTCTTTCGATTGTGGGCGGCGGTCTTGGCGTTCTCGTCGGGCTGACCTGCTCGCCGGTGACGACGTTCGCGATGAACGTGCTCAAACGCGCCAATCCCGAGCTTCTCGCGAGCCTTCCGCCGATCGTTCAGGAACTCAAGCCGATTATCGTTTTCTGGTCCGTCCCCTTGGCGTTCCTGATTTCGATCTTCATTGGCGTCGTCTTCGGAGTGTATCCCGCGATTCGCGCCGCAAAGATGGACCCGATCGAAGCGTTGAGGCACGAATAATTTCACAGGCGGTTTCGCGCGCTGGCGTTGGCGCCAAAAGAATGGCGCCAAAAGGAATAACGACCTTTTGGCGTCCTTCGCTTTTAACGAAAATTTTTTCCGTATAAAAGTTCGATTCGATT
>CAMZHY010000384.1 GCA_947307005.1 uncultured Planctomycetaceae bacterium | reverse complement strand
GATATTTCCAATTTGAATATTCCGAACCGTTACGGAGAAATGGTGCCGTTCAGTTCAGTCGCAACGGTTAAACGCGTCGTCGGTCCTCAGATCATCACGCGTTTCAACCAGTGGTCGTCCGCAAACGTCACGGCGGTCGCGATGGGCATAAGTTCTGGCGAATACATCAAGGAGATCGAAAAAATCGCCGAGGAAGATTTGCCGAAGAACTATAAACTTCAATGGACGGGCATGGCGTTCCAGCAGAAACAGAACTCTAATCAAATTGGATACCTGCTTGCGCTGGCAGTTACCTTTGCTTTCTTATTCCTCGTCGCGCAGTATGAAAGCTGGACGACGCCAATTCCCGTCATCATGACGGTCTTCGTCGCGACGCTCGGCGCGCTCACCGGCCTTCTCATCGGTCTCATGAGCGGTCAGCAAACGACAATGAGTATTTACGCTCAACTGGGTCTGATCATGCTCATCGGTCTTGCCAGTAAGAACGCGATTCTCATGGTCGAGTACTCGAAAGTTGAGCGAGAAAAGGGCGTTCCGATTAAAGAAGCCGCAATGCGAGGCGCCGACCAGCGTTATCGCGCGGTTCTCATGACCGCGATTTCCTTCCTCTTCGGCGTTTTTCCGCTCGTTGTTTCGACCGGCGCCGGCGCGGGAAGCCGACGCGCCATCGGTATTACGACCTTCTCCGGAATGTTAGCCGCGACGGTCGTCGGCATCTTCTTCATTCCCGCGTACTACTCGGCAATTGAACGAATGCGAGAAGGATTCGCAAAATTGCGCGGTAAGAAACTTCCGGAAATGATCGCGGAAGAAGAACGCAACGCGAGAATTAAAGAAAAACTTCTCCAGAAAAAGAACGACGGAGCTGTCGACAAGTAACTTGATCGGTCCCGTTTAAAGAATGAACGCCGCAGGGTTGAGATTCAGCCCTGCGGCGTTTTTATTGGCCAGCCCGTCCTGAAAACTGACCGACTCCCGCGCGTCGACCAACTAAGTCCGTCTATTCCACGTAGTTCAGAACCCTAAGGTTTCTAATCTTCCCGACAAACTGGTAGGGCGCGTCCTGTACGCCGGAATATTGACCAAGGAACAACTCGCCCGTCCAGGGAACGAGGTTCGGCGAACAAACGCGCTCGCCGACGATCCGACCGTCTTGACTTACCTGCAGTTTTTGACCGTCGTAGGTCGCGACGATGTGAAGTTCTTCACCGATAGGAACGTCCGCCGTCGTGTCGCAGTCGACGCCTCCAAAATGAAATCGCCATTTTCCGTTAAAACGCTGTAAGAACCATCCGCTCCGATTCCAGAAGCCAAACCCGACGACGACGGGCATATTTCCAGGCTCGTCAAACATCACGTCCAACTCCAACGTAAATTTACGCGCCGAATTTAATTCGGGACAATTCGGAAACGCAAGATAGTCGCATCCGCCAAGCGTGATCGCGACCTTTTGGATTTCCGGCGCGCCGACGCGCCGAGGCTCAAGTTCCGTCGGCGCGTCGCCAGTCGCGACGCCGTTTAAGTTATCGGTAAAAGGCGCCGAGAATAACTCAAGTTTGGGCGCCGGAAGAGCTTTGCCCGAACAGACTCCCGGCTCCGACTCGACGCCCCGTTTCGTCGTGGAAACGACTCGGTACTCGCAGTCGACGCCGACGGGCGCCGATTCGTCGATAAAAGTCGAACCGTAGATCGGGATCGACGTAAGCGATTCAAACTCGTTCGGCGCGCCAACGCCCCGACGATAAATTCGGTATCTCGCGGGAAATTCCAGCGATGAAGTTGGTTCGCGCCATGAAATGACAACGCGTTCGACGTCAGATTCCGCCTGAACGTTGAGCGGCGCCTTGGGCGCCGGCGTCTCTTCGACCTCGACAACGCGAGAAATCGGCGTTCCCTTATGAATCCGGTCGAGAGGATTATCGCGTCCTTCCGCATCCAAACCGTAGGAGCCGCTCGTCGTTGAAGGATCCGAAATCGGCGTCAATTCATAGCGGACGGAACCGAAAGGAGGCGAGTCGTCGACAAAATCAAAACGTTCCGTTCTCGTAAGAAACGTTTCCGTTTCTTTTCCGGCGTCGTCGGCGACGAAACGGCGAAGTTCAAAAACAAGTCCTATCGTCGCTGCGGAACGTTCCCAACGGAGCGCGACGGAACCCTCCTGCGTCAACTCTGCGTCGAACTTAATCGGACGCGGCGGAAGCGGCATAAGGACGATCTGACGCGAACGTCCCTCGACGATTCCGCCCGGCGCTTCATGCGCGTTTGGCATGTCGATACGAGGATTTGTCAGCGCCTTCGCTCGCGCGCGCTCGACGATCGCCAGCATTTTGCAGTATGTCGCGTCTTGCCTCGAATCAAATGAACAAACGGGTTCGCCGCTCTCGTCCCATTCCCGCCATTCTTGAGTCGGAAACATTTTCAGTTCCTTAACGGCGTGTTCGTACTGACCGTTCGACATGATCCCAAGACGAAGAAAATCTTGGGGAAACTCACGCTTGCGACAGAGCGCCAACCCTGCGACTTCCGGAGGATCGGACGCCGATTTCGCGAGGGGCGCGCGAAGAACGCGACTCGTGCCGGGATTCGAAATATTAATCCAATCGTTCTCAAACCGACGGGAGTCCCCGTGACATTCCGCGCAACCTGACTCCGGCTCCCGCATGACAGCGACAAGCTCTCGTTTGGCGTCTTCGATCGGCGAAAGAATCGGGCCGGACGATGTATAGTCCCAAGTTCCAAAATAGATCCCGTTAGAATCTATCCACGTAAAGACGAGCTCGCGCTCTTTATCAGTAAGCAGATCGCGGTGGATTGGATCGTTAAGCAGAAGTTCGGCGAGAGGCGCTTTACCGGAACCATGTTCATACGGTTCAAAGAATTTACACGAATAGTACGCCGTGCCGTTCATGCAGCAAACTCCGGCGATGAGGTCGATCTGATACTGATTCCGGCGTCGACTCGTCAGATTCTCGTAGCTGATATTGAACAGTCGCGTCGGCGCGCCCGAAAGGTCTAACCCTGCCTCAAGCCGTTCTCTTCCGTGGCAAGAGACGCACTTTGCGTCCCATATCGGCTGAATCTGCGAAGGATAATCAAGATACCCGCTCCCCCAGGATTCTTCTCGCAGCGCCTCGACGGCGTCTTTAGGATACCGCGTCGCTCCCGCGTCCGTTAACTCGGGCGGTCCGTATTCATGACATCCAACGCAACTCCGCGTCGTTCCCGGGGCCGCTTGGATAAACGTGCGCATACTGCGGATAAGGCGATAGTCTTTGTCGAGAAGCTGAAAATAGACGGCGCGTCCTGAAGGGACCTCAAAATAAACGGAACCGTCTTCTTTCACAGGAACGATTCCAAGGTAGATTTTGGGACTCCACGCCAGCGCGGCGGAAATGGAAAAAGTCTGGTTCAAACCGTTGCTTCCGGGCGACGCAGTCACGCGCGACGTTTCTTCAACGACGCGAAGCCATTTCGCCGCTCCGCGTTCCACGCCCTTCAAGCCCCGATAAACGTCGTTGACAAAAAAACGTCCCGTTTCTTGATTCCTATCGACCGTCTCCGACGCTATTCGCGGGACAGACCTCGGAAGGACAGGCGTTGGAGAATGCAGATCAATGGAGTCGTCATGGAGAACTTCGACGCGTTTTCCCGTCCGGTCAATCAACAGCAACGAATTGTACTGCCCTTTCGGCTGGGGGAGAACCGCGCCAATCCGCTCGGGAAGATTAGGACTAGTCGGCTTTTCCGTCGGAAGGGGATCAGAGATCATGCCGGAGTAAAGCACGACGTCTTCGTTCAACGCCCAAGGATCGCAGGACTGCCCGCGATCGAAAGTTGGACAATCGTGATACTCAAAGTTGAAAATCGCCGTCTCGTCGTCTTTGCCGCCGGTAACGTCAATCATCGCGATTGCGCCTCGCGGCGGTCCGTTGTGCGCAGCGAACGTCCCGACGACGAGATCGGGACGTCCAGGAACCTGCTTCGCTTGAAGAATTGATTCCGGGAAAACCATATTATTCGCGTAAAGCGCCGT
>CAMZHY010000383.1 GCA_947307005.1 uncultured Planctomycetaceae bacterium | reverse complement strand
TTTTCGATCTTTACGACTTCCGAATTGAGCAAAACTTCGCCGCCGTTCACAACTCCGTTTTCAGCAAGGGCCGTCGTGAATTCATAAGACCCGACGATACCGCCAGTAGGCGCGACCAAAGCCCCGCGAATCGATTCTTTAAGATTCGGTTCAAGGCTTCGAACAGCGTCGGCGTCCACTATTTCAAGCCCTTCGACGCCGTTGCGCGTCCCGTTCTCATACAGATTATGAAGCTGAGGCAATTCGTCGTCTGTTAACGCGACAATCAGAGAACCGTTCTGCCGAAAGGGAACGGAAAGTTCATCGCAAAGTCGCGGATACATCCTGTTGCCCTCAACGTTAAAACGCGCCATAAGGGTGCCTGTCGGAGGATCGTAACCGGCGTGAACGATCGCTGAATTTGCGCGAGAACAACCGAGGGCGACGTCGTTCTCCTTCTCGATCAAGACCGTTGAAAGACGAAACTTTCCCAATTCCCTAAAGAGCGCCGAACCAATAACGCCCGCGCCAATAATCGCAACGTCATAAGTCATATAATTACCGACTTACACAAAAACACAAACAAGGAAGGAATACGTTCAAAAACGAGTCCGAATACGCAACGCCCCTCAAAAGGAGAGACCTACCGACTAGTATAACGGGAACGTCGGTAGAAACAACAGCAAGAATTACTGGAAAAACCTCTTCAGGCAAATTAAAAACATTGGACAATCTTTTTTAAACTAGGCGATAAGATCACTTTCATTTCGAGCGTCGATTCTGCGCCTTTTTTTTCATCCTTTCAGAACTCAACCCCATCTCAGAGACTGGAGGCGGCACGAAGCCGGCGCGAACTGGGGCTGAATCGCCCTTCAAACGGTAATCGCCGCGAGCCGAATCAACAAAAAAACTACCGTCGTCAGCTTCCGCGATAAAATTATTCTCCATTTTTAAGTAGGGGCGCGCAGCTTTCTCGATGGTCTCTCCTTGCCACTGACCATGCTTATTAACGTCCCAATACCCGCCAATACAAACGTTTCCAACGACCTCGCAACCCTCGGGATAATGCGACGACTCCTCATCGTCAAGGATTGACGCCAATTGGGGGTATTTCGAAAGGTAGGGTTCTTCTCGATATCTGATCCCGTTGAGAGTTCCTTTGCTTTTCCCTTCCTCAATCCACTCGTCGACTCGATCGCGAGCCCAGCCGGCTCCTCGCGCGTCAATGTGAAGAGCGGGGTTGCAGTTGACAAAAATATTGCCGTTTATTTGAGAATCGCGACCGCCGCCAATGAACGCCGCGCGAGTCACGTTAACGAAGAGGTTGCCAGAAATTTCGGCGGATGAGAACATATCGTCAAGATAAACGCCGACGCAACCGTTGTCTTGAAAACCTTGAATATCATGAAGGTAATTGCCGCGTATGACGTTGCCGCGCATCGTCCAGTTGCGACCAGTATAAATCGCCCCTGCGTCGTTTGATTCGAAGCACACGTTGCAAATCTCATTGAACTCAATCAGATTATCGTTTCCTCCAAATCCCATGGCCATATGCGGCGCGTTTTCGACAAGATTGTGCGCTACGTAGTTCCCCACGCCGGCGACTGATATCCCCGGTTCGTAAACTCGCTTAACAAGAGCGTAATCGTGAACGAAGTTGTCGACAACTCTATTACCGCTCGGTTCGAGGGTCTCGCGATTCCCTCCTGAAACATTAACGCCGCCTCGTCCAAGACGCCAAAGTTCGCACTCCTGCACAAGAATATCCGTTCCAGAAAGCGCTATTCCGCCACCGCTGACGTCATAAACGTCGCATTTCTCGATCGTCAAGCCATGAAGGTTAGCGCCGGAAACAGCATCGTTTCTAGAACCGATCATGGTAAAGCCGGACCATACAAAATTTGAAACGGCGTCAAACCTTACGACGTGAGGAAGGCGTGTTAACAGAAAATCGCCGTCTTTCCAGTCGTCTGCTGTCGGATAAAAATAAAGCTTCTGCGCGTCGCGATCAATGTAGTACTCTCCGGGAACATCTAGTTCACAAAGCGCGTTAAAGACATAAAACCACTGGCCGTTTCGATATCCGTAGTGATGATAGGGAGGTGAAACGTTGATTGTCATAGAATCAGAATCAATCGATTCGACTCGGTGTTTTTGCTCGGACCAATCCCAGAACCAATACCCGCTTACCCATAAATCTTTTTCTGAAAGACATTTTAAAATTTCCTTGTCGTCGAAAATAAATTTCCCTTCGACGACGCCCTTAACTCCGCGGATATCAACTTCGTTCGTTCCGTTTTTCGAGAGACCTGTAATCTTAACAAAACCCTCGTTAGGATAGCGCGCTATTCTTGTCGGTTCACTGCGAAAAAAAAGCTCAGGAGAATTATCGGGAGTTCCAAGATCGCCAATATTTTGGACGCTAAGATCCGCAACGCAAAGTTTATCGCGTATATCCGATCTAACGCTATCAGGGGTTTGGCTATCAGATAAGGGTTGAACGTCCGTAAGAAAGCGTCCGGCGTTCAGGAGAACAGAGTCTCCTTCCTTTGCGCGCCACACAACAAGACTGTCGTCGGAATCGCCGCCGTCTTCGCCCGAAAACATCAACGGGTTAGAAAGCTCGTAAACGCCTTTGCTAACTTCAACTATGATCGTCCCCGAAACTTTCCGATTTTTCTTTAGTTCGCGAACGGCGTCGCGCGCCCTTTCGAATGTGGCGAAAGGGCCGTCAGTTCTATCAGTCGTTGAAGAAGGGAGCGTCCCAGACCATTCGTCAGATCCGTCGACCGCCACGTAAAAAGTTGGAGTTACGTCCTCTGAACCGCCAAGCGCAGAATTGTCCCCAAAAGTCGTCAGAACAAACAACAACGCAAAAGAAAAAAACACGACGCCGCCAATACGTTTTAGAAGGTGTATAAACATACCTACCGCTACCTTTCTGGAAAACGTCAACAACGCGACGTCATTCTTCCTGTAAAAGGGAATGTGAAAACCGACGCGTTAAGGAGCTCGTTATAACCACAAGACGTTATACTCAAATGGGTTCCCATGCCCCGATTAACTTAAAATGGAGAAAGAGCATCTCAACACGCGAAAAACCAAAGGAACCGCGCAAAAACAAAGCGGCGTCTTCGGATAAAAACGCCGCTTTGCTCTATAGACCATAACGCCCTTCTCGTTACCCAATTCTATCGCCCAGTTTTGGCGGACGGTTGAAGACTTTGATCGAGCGAAGCGCTAGTGCGATATCCCTCGCGCTCTTAGGTCGATCCTTAACGTTTTTCGCCAACATCTGGGCTAAAAGAGCGGCAAACTCTTCAGTAACGTCTTTGTTCCGTGAACGAACGGAAGGAATCGAACCGGAAACATGTTTCTGAAGCAGTTCGTTCATTGAGTTTCCGGTAAACGCCGGCCTGCCGGCCAAAATCTCAAAGTAGGCGCACCCCAAGCTGTAAATATCAGAACGACCGTCTAACGGAAGCCCTCTGATCTGCTCTGGCGACATATAACTCGCGGTCCCTTGAGGAGTTGATTTCATTTTAAGAATTTTAGCTAAAGGGCTCGGTTTAGCGGGTTTACAAAGCGCAAAATCGATTAGCTTGACGCCGCGTTCCTCGGAATAGAGAAAATTATCGGGTTTCACGTCGCGGTGAATCCATCCAGCTTCGTGGAGAACGGCAATCGCTTCCGCCATTTGAGGGATCATCGTCGGCAAAGCAACACAATAACTTTCATATCCTTTGTGAATATATTGTTTAATATTCGGAGCGGCAAACCACTCCATCGCTATATAAGGGGTCTTGTTGTACCAGCCGAAATCGAAAATGTCGATAATTCGCTCGTTCTTCAACTTCGAACCGACCGAATACTCCCACTTAAGCATCTGAACCTGCGTTCTATCGCGACTTGCGCTCTGGAAGAGAGTTTTCAAACCGACATAGCGCCGATTACGATCGTCGTATGCCTGCCAAGTTCGACTAGTTTGACCCGTATAAACTACGTTTAGCAAACGGTACGGACCAATATGCATCACTTGGGTTGAACCCATTGAAACACCCTTCTAAAT
>CAMZHY010000382.1 GCA_947307005.1 uncultured Planctomycetaceae bacterium | reverse complement strand
ATGTCGTTCTTTTGGAAGACGCGAAGTCGGATTATCCGTGAAAATGAGAACCCAGACCGTTTGACGCTTGTTCTCGCAGGAGGCGACTCCGAGTCGATAAGGGACAGCATTTCCACAGGTTTTGGCGACCTAAGCGACAATCTTAATGTAGAAGTCGCAACTCCGCAAATTTGTGTTGAACCAAGACTCGTTCTCAATGGACTATTCCGCATCGCGGCGCTCCGTTCTTTAAAGCGTCTGGAAATATAAACGGTTTTTCAGGAACGGTGAAGGACGTCAACGGGGATTTTTAATGAGCGAATTAACAGATTCAGTCGTCGCGACGATGAGGGAATTCGAGAAGCTTCCTGGCATAGGTAAAAAATCGGCTGAACGAATTGTTTACCACCTTCTTCATGTTTCCAAAACAGAGGCGTTTTCGCTTTCAGACGCTATTCGTACAATGAAAGAAAACGTCCGGTACTGCAAGCGTTGTTATAATTTGGCAGAGGACGATCTTTGTGAGATTTGTCGCGATCCTCAGCGCGATCAGACGATTCTTTGCATTGTGGAGCAACCTAGGGATTTAATCGCGCTGGAAAAAACAGGACGCTTTCGCGGTCTTTATCATGTTCTCCTTGGTCGGGTGTCGCCGCTTGATGGGGTTGATTCAGACCAACTGACGATTGACGCGTTAGTAAAGCGCGTCAAGACGGGTGGTTTTAATGAAATTATCATGGCGACGAATCCGACGGTGGAAGGGGATGGGACCGCCTTGACGATCATGAGCCGCCTAGACGGCGTGCCAGTGAAGATTACGCGTCTTGCGCGCGGTATTACGACTGGCAGCGCGCTAGAATTTGCCAACAATGAAATGCTCTCTGACGCTATTTCCTGTCGTCAGGAGTTTGATTCTCCGGAAATGTGACGCTTTGCGTCATGTAACACATTATTCACTTTATGACGTCTCTTGAAGGGATGCGACGACGATTAATGCCTAGACAAAGCTAAAAGTCAAGTCAGGCTAGAGTTGTCGAGCTGTGATAGGGGCGGAGGAAGACGAGGTTAAAGCGATGGCTAAAAAAACGGAGGTTCCTTCGGGATTAGTCGCTGGTTCTTCAAAAAGCCAAAAGAAGCTTTCTAAGATTCAGCAACTTTACGACAAGAATCCAGATCTGAAGATTGCGGTTGATCAGATCGAAAAAATGTACGGACAGGGCGCCATTATGCCGCTTGGACTTGATCGCGCTCCTTGTCTCGATGGAATTTCCACCGGGTGTCTTTCTCTTGACCTTGCGCTCGGCGGTCGTGGAATTCCTCGCGGACGTATTGTTGAGATTTTCGGACCTGAGTCTAGCGGCAAGACTACTCTGACTCTCCATATTGTTTCACAAGCGCAGAAGGCGGGCGGAGTTGCGGCCTTTATCGACGCTGAACATGCGTTTGATCCGAGTTGGGCAAAGCGCATCGGTATCGACCTCGAATCGCTCCTCGTTAGCCAGCCTGGCAGCGGCGAGGAGGCAATGCGGATCGCCGAAATGCTTGTCAAGACGAACGCTGTTGACGTGGTTATTGTCGACTCTGTCGCTGCTCTTGTGCCTGAAAAGGAGTTGCAAGGCGAGATAGGCGATCAGTACGTGGGACTGCAGGCGCGTCTCATGAGTCAGTCTCTCCGTAAATTGACGGGCGCGATCTCTCGAAGCAAGACCGCCGTTATTTTTATTAACCAGATTCGTGAAAAGATTGGCGTTATGTTTGGATCGCCTGAGACGACTCCCGGCGGCAAAGCATTGAAGTTTTATTCCTCGTGTCGTATCGACGTTCGTCGCATTGGTCAGCTTAAGGATGGCGAAGAAATTGTTGGTCAACGAGTTAAGGCGAAAATCGTCAAAAATAAAGTTGCGCCGCCCTTTCGGGTTGCGGAATTCGATATGATGCATGCTGATGGAATCAGCTATGAGGGCGACCTTTTGGACCTTGCAATCGCGCGAAAACTCATTGTTAAGTCAGGCTCTTGGTTCCGCTATGGCGACGATCAACTGGGCCAAGGGCGAGAAAGAACTCGTTCTTTCATGAAAGAGCATCCTGAACTTTGCGACGAGCTTAAGGAGAAAATTCTAGCGCAGATTGAAGCGGAAACCTCGGTTGTCGAACCTTCCGTAGAGGAGCAGGATGACTCCGAAGAGATTTTTGACGACGCCCCTGACTCTGCTGAAAACGAGTGAGCTACGTTACAATACCGAGATGGGGTTAAATGCAAGAGGGGAAAAACGTTCTCGCGTTTTTCCCCTCTTCTCTTAGGCGTTGTGTCGCTCAAAATCGAGAAATCCTTACTCTAATTCGGGGCCTTCAATCCTTTCGCCCCTCTGCTGTCTTTCTTGATCTTCTACGTTAAACGTGCCATAGAAGAGCGCATTAACGTCGATCCAAACGTTAATGCGTTCCCATTCTTCAGGAGTAAGTTCGATTCCGTAGTGCCCTTCTTTTAGAAGACGCGTAAGTTTGCTGGCGATCGCCCCAAAACGCAGTGGTTCCGTGCGCGGTTCGTAGTTGCCCTCGGGGGCGCCCCAATAAGTAAAGGAAACATAGTTAATGAGCGCATTATAAGATTTTGTATAACGTCCTTCTGGAACGCCTTCTAGATTGACATTTCCCTCGGTTTTTTCCCCACTGTGACAAGGAAGACATCTTTTGTCGAGCACCGGTTGAACAAGAATAGGATAACTCAAAGGTTTTGATCCGTCTGGCCCTGGAATTATTTTCGAAGGTTCTCGAGTCGACGCTATTGTTTTGACGCTAGGAACCGACTCCATTCGATTTTCGTGACAACCGACGCAACCTGCGGATTCACCAGGCTGAAGGTATACGTCGGAACGCATTCCTTGAATCATTTGACCGTTTTCATCGAGGGCTTGGAAAAGAAGTGGAATATTCGCAGGAGCTTCAAAAAAAGCGGATCCGTCCTCTTCAACAGGCGCTACGCCAAGAACCTGTTTTCCAGGAGAGGCGTTAGCTGCTCCAACCATGGGTTGGTTAGCGTTAGGGGTTGTTTTGGGGAGAACTTGAACAATGCGAAGCGACTTGACCTTGCCCGGAATGCTCGTTGGCCAGCTCTCATAGACATTCTGAACGAAAAAAACGCCGGACGGTTTTTCTTCGTTCTTACGAATCTCGTCAAATTGAGTTGTAACAATTGGCGGCGTAGGACGAGGACGAATTGGAATTGCCCAAAGGCTTGAAATGTTCGGATCTCGGTAGATCAATTCGCGATTGCCAAAGGCGTCGCAGTAGTAGATCCCAAACTGATTGGGGATATTGGGACCAGCCTCGCCGAGGAGTTTGTCAAAACTATAAGATGCAATAAAGAATTTTTCCGAAAGTGGCAGAGGAGATTTGAAGCAATGAACAGACCAACGTTTTTCCTCCGGCGGCGCTTCGGGACGGTTTGCTGGTCTTGTCGCCTGCCAGAAATTGGTTGGAATATAATCAAAATCGCATAGCGCGGGAAGCATAGGAATCTGGGGTAGCGGCGCTTCGCCCTCTGGAAAACGTACGTCAGGCGTAATACGTTCGACGGGGTCGTCGCCATCGATCCCTTTAGAGAGGTCTAAGAGAACGACGCTACCTGCGCTCATTCCGTGGTGAGGGCCGGCAATCGCCATGATTTTTTCAGAACCAGGGACAGCTTTAGGTTCCCACATTCCTGGGGGATTAAAAGTGTTGTTTCCGTAAACGATGCGAACGTCGGCTCCGTCTTGACGCGCTGACCAAAGTTGTTGGTAGTATACCGCGTCGCGATCGACGTAATCCCAACGCGTGTAGAGAATGCGACCGTTGTGCGCCAGCGTCGGAAACCATTCGTTGGTTTCATGGAACGATATCGGATGAGGATCTGAGCCGTCTCCTTTCGAACGCGCAAGGGTATAAACGTAACAAGGACCGGCTCCACAACGATGAAAACCTCCGCGTCTGGTAGAACAGAAGACGATATCTCCATCCGGCATAAAAAGTGGAGCAAAATCGTCGAAGTCGCCGTCCGTTAGTTGAATTGCTTCCCCTTTTTTTCCGATATTTAAGGGAAGCTTATAAAGGTGA
>CAMZHY010000381.1 GCA_947307005.1 uncultured Planctomycetaceae bacterium | reverse complement strand
AAGGATTCCGGCTCGAACCCCATAAGTCGCCGCTTGATCCGCATCGAAAGGCGGTATGAAACAGGAAGCTCCACGAGAAGCGCGACGGCGGCTATCAGGAGGAAAATCGCGAGCGCCGTCGCTATGTCGCGGCGGATATTCTTACGGAGCATGACGACGATGACAAAGCCGCTCGGGCGTCCGTCGGCGCCGACAATCTGCGCAAAGGCGCGGCGCTGCGGTCCCGACGGTCCCGAACTGTTGAACGCGTAGCTTCGACGGCTGTTCGAGAAATCAGGACTCGTCCCGTCGTACCGCGAACCGACGAGCGCGTGATTCGTGTGATAGCGGCGTATCCCGTCGGAATCGACGACGGAGATCACGTCGATTCCGACGAGCGCTTTATGAAGCGAATCGAGCGCGACGCGCGCGCGTTCCGACGCTTCCTCGCCCGTTTCGGAAAGCGTCGGCAAACTCGCGACCATTTCGGCGACGTTCAAAAGGTTTTGATCCCGTTTGCTCGATTCTAACCGCCAATTAACCAAAAAGCCTGCAAACGTCAGGAAGAACGCCAACGCCACGACGAGAATCGCCTGAGAACGAAAAACGTCCTTCTGTAACTTGCCAATCGACTTAACGCGAGAGTTCATCGCAAAGCTCCTTCCGTAATCTTGTTCCATTATAACGCAATCGACGAAAGGGACAGGTCTTTCTCGACGCGACGGGACTTTTGAAAGTTTTGAAAGCGACTTTGGAAAGATATGAAACGGCGGGAAGCTTCAAATCGCCTTATTAAACTTACGTTACGATTTTCTGAAATTGACCGACGAAAAGACGGCGATATTATTCAAGCGTCGTTGGTCGAAGGAGCGACGGCAAGACGCGACGGTTCGCGCCGCAACCCTAAATAAAACACCCATTCCTCAACGAACGAAGGCGCGTCGCAACAAACGGCTTTCAAAAAGGAGATCGATATGAACGCTTATGAAAATACAATTCGGAAATATCAGACGCTCAACAGCTTCGCCAACGTCGGCGGCGCGGTCGTCTTTGGGGGAGCTGCGGATCTCGACGTTCCGTTCGACGAATTGAAGCAGTCGTTCAACGTCGATTACGCGATTTACAACCGTAGCGTCGCGGGACTTACGGTTGCGGACGCCTCCTCCGTCTACGACGCGGTCGTCGCGCCTCTGCGTCCCTCGAAACTCCTGCTGCGTCTCGGCGAAGCGGACGTCGAAACTTTTGAAAAGAACGCCGACGAATTCATTCGACTCTATCGCGCGACGATCGACCATATTCGTTCTCTGAACAAGAGATGTGAAATCGCAATCATTTCGATCGGTTCCGACGCCGCCTCTTCGACGGTCGCCGACATGAACAAAAGGCTGAACGCGCTTGCGGCTTCGGAACGTTGCTTCTTTGAAAACGTCGAAACCACGTCTCCCACGATGAAGGAAACCGTTTCCTTCGTTTATTCGACCGGATTCTTCACCCCCTTCGTCTCTACGCCGATTCACAGCCTCGCCAAGATTCTCTATGGCTGGAACGCCTCTTCTAACGGTCAAACGGGAACGAAAAATCAGACGCTTGGCAGGACGAAAAACCGTCTGAATCTCTCGACCGTCTCCTTGTTCTGAGTTCCTTCGTTCGTCGAGCGTCGGGACGGTCGTCTCGTCGCGCAATAAAGTTCGGTTGTTCGCCGGTCGCGCGGCGCCGAAAAGAAATTATCAAGAAAGATTCCCCATGAGCGCTTTCAACGAACTTCTGCTTGGCTCGAGCGTTTCACACTTCGTCATTTCCCTCGGACTCGTCATTGCAATCGGCGTCGCGCTTGGACGCGTCAAGGTTTGCGGCGTCTCACTCGGCGCCGCGTTCGTGTTGCTCGCGGGGATCGCCGTAAGTCATTTCGGAATGAAGTTTCCGCAGTTTCTCTGCTCCGACGCCAACGGCGCCGTGCACTTTATCGATCCGGTCTATACGCGCCTCATTCAGGAATTAGGATTGATACTCTTTCTTTACGCCGTCGGGCTCCAGTCTGGCAAGGGCTTTTTCAAGACGTTTAAAAAGGGCGGACTGACGCTCAACCTTCTCGCGGCGAGCGTCGTCGTGATGGACGTGGCGATCGCGTTGATTCTCTATAAGGTCAGCGGCGTCGATATGGGAACGATCGTCGGGGTGCTTTCGGGCGCGGTGACGAACACGCCGGGACTCGGAGCGGCGCAAACGATCTATCAGGAGATGGGATCGGATCCGAGCGTTCTGGCGTCGGCTTACGCGGCGGCGTACCCGTTCGGGGTTCTCGGGATTATTTTTACGATCATCGCGATTCGTATCATCTTCAAGGTCGACGTCGACGGCGAGAATCAGTCGCTCAAAGCGGCGGAAGACGCGGCGGCAAGTTCGAACGCCGACAATTCGCAGAAGCGCGAATCGAAGACGCCGGCGATTATTCCGATCTGCGTCGGACTGCTCCTCGGCGTTCTGATCGGCAGCGTTCCGATCTACGTTCCGGGGATTCCGCAGCCGCTCAAACTCGGGATCGCGGGGGGCGCGTTGGTCGCGGCGATTCTTATGAGTTCCTTTGGCGAAAAGCTTCACTTTCCGACGCGTCTTTCCGCAAGCGCGCTCAACTTCCTGAGGACGATGGGCGTGTGTCTTTTCCTCGCGTGCGTCGGGCTAAGGGCGGGCGAAACGTTCTTCTCGACCGTCGCCAACGGCGGGCTGCTCTGGATGGGAATGGGCGCGGTCATCACGGTGACGCCGCTCTTAATCGCGGGGATCGTCGGGTACGCGGTCTGCAAAATCGATTACTTCTCGCTTTCGGGCGTTCTCGCGGGCTGCATGACGGATCCGCCGGCGCTTTCATACTCTTGCGGCGCGTTTAAAAACGACAAGCCGAGCGTCTCGTACGCCGCCGTCAACCCGCTGTCGATGTTTCTCCGAATCGTCGCCGCGCAGCTTTTGATCATCCTCTTCGCGTGACGCAATCTGTCGGCGACGGTCGAAACAACGCAAACGCTAGGCGCCATAGTTGGCGGCTAGCGTTTGTCGTTTACGCGTCGATTCTTTGCAAAAGCGGCGAAATCTAAGCGCGACGTCGTCTCTCGATATTCGCTTGAATTCGTATCGGCAATAACGTATAATCAGGAGTCGGAGGGGCGAGCGTTACGAGGTCTGCCATGTTAAACGAATAACAGCGTCAGAAGAAACTCCAAAAAATTCAAGAGTTCACGTTAATGGACGACATATTCATGAACGCCTGCCTTGGCGGCGATCTTGAATTGACGGAATTGATTATTCGAATCGTCTTGGACCGGAACGATTTGCACGTCCTAAGCGTCGAATCTCAAAGGGTCATGACCAACCTCGCAGGGAGAAGTATAGAACTCGATATCGCCGCGACGGACGACGCCGGAGTCGAATATAACATTGAAATTCAACAAGCGGATTCAGAAGCCAACCCGCGACGTTCAAGGTATCATTCGAGCATTATCGACGCCCATGCGCTAAAGAAAAACACGCCCTTCAAGGCGTTGCCCGAGACCTACGTCATTTTCATCACGAAAAACGACGTCCTTAAAGGCGGCAGTCCGATCTATTTCTTCGAGCGGATGGAGGTCAAAACAGGGCGTCCCTTAGGCGACGGAACGCATATCGTCTACGTCAACGGGGCGGATAAGAACGCCGAAACCGCGCTCGGAAGGCTTATGAACGACCTTCAATGCGCTAATCCCGACAAAATGTTCTATAAGCCGATCGCAGACAAAGTTCGATACCTCAAAGAAACAGACGAAGGAGAAAAAATCATGAGTCAAGTTATGGACGATTGGATGCAGGAAATTGTAAACGAGGCGATAAGTATCAATTCAGCGCAAAAGGATCTCGAATACGCGCAAAAACTGATTCAGTTCGGCGTTATATCTCTCGAGGATATCGCAAATTTGACGACGTTGCCTTTGGAAAAGATACAAAGCCTCGCCGCAGAGATTCGCGGTTAATCGGTCAAAGTCTGCGTTTCTTGGGGCGAGGGCCGAAGGCGAAAAGAAATAACGTTCCGCCACATGTACATTATAAAATAATCTAAAAACAGATCGAAGACAAAGATAGACGCATCAA
>CAMZHY010000380.1 GCA_947307005.1 uncultured Planctomycetaceae bacterium | reverse complement strand
TTGGATTAGGAAATATATGTCCTTTGTAGTGATCGAGAATTTCTTTATCACCTTTGTTGTTTTCATCGACGATGCGTTAAACAAACGAGCGAAAATATAATATTTACAAAAAACTATGTCTTTTCTTCACTTTCTATAATAGTATAACTTTTGCAATAAAAATGTATAACGCCTGAAATGTGTTCCAAAATTTCATAATTACAATGCTCCCATTGTCTTTCTTTTATGGAACTTATAATCAAAAGATTAGCTGAAAGAACGTCAAAATTTTCAATATGAAGATCGCATACTTTATCAAAAATTATTTTCCGAGTAGAGTTCGTATTTGGGGATAAATCTGAAACCACCATAGTTACTATGTTGTTTGTCCCCCAGGCTTCGTCAAAAACTCTTTCTATCTTTATACTGGTAATAAAGTCGCCAATTAATAACGGTTCATTTTCATCGTTCATGGTACGAATTCTCCAGGGAAATGTTCTTTTTTTTTCAATGGATTTTTACCTGGTCCCCATTCGAAAAGATGGTAGTGTACATCAGGGATTCCATCTTTTATATTACCTGCATTATAATCTGTTCGAGCGCATAAGCGACCATATTGATCATAAAAAGCTCTCCAAGGTTCAGTTCTTCCCTTTTTATTAACATAAGGCTTTGTTGAATAAATTTTAAAAAAGTGCGCAGTTTTACGAAACCGCACCCGTATTATTTTACCGAGCGACACATCGAACAACAAGTATCGCGAGGTAAAAACATGAAAAAGACTCGTAATTGGTCGGAATATAACGAATCGTTAGTCAATCGCGGAAGCATTACGTTCTGGTTCTGTGACGACGTTTTGGCGCTATGGAACCATCAAAACAAGGGGTATCGTCGAGGACGTCCCTTTATTTACAGCGATACGGCAATCGAAACGTTACTGCTCGTTCGCGAAGTCTTCCACCTTACCTATCGAAGCGCTGAAGGTTTTGGACGAAACGTTTTTTCGCTCTTAGGAGTGCGAGACGCGAGCATTCCCGACTATACGTCGCTGTGCAAACGTTCTAAAACCCTGAACGTTTCCGTTAAAGTTGCTGGTAAGCACGGTCCTTTGGACGTTATTGTCGACAGCACGGGGCTTAAAGTTTACGGCGAGGGCGAGTGGAAGGTTCGCAAACACGGAAGGAGTAAGCATCGGACTTGGCGTAAACTTCATATTGCCATGGACGCCAAAACTCAACAGATCGTCGTAGCGGAATTGACCCCCAATGGTCGCGACGACGCTTCTGTTGTTCCGGAACTTTTGGCTCAAATCGACGATAAAATCGGTTCTTTGTACGGCGACGGAGCATACGACAAACGACGCGTATACAAGGCAACCTCCCAATACGGAATTTGTCCTGTGATTCCTCCGCGTAAAAACGCTCGACTTGACTTCGTAGGAAGTTGGGGTTCGAACGGTCATTACCGCAACGATGCAATTGCAATGGCGCGATCAGAGGGGTTAGACTCTTGGAAAGAACAAGTTCATTATCATCGGCGTTCTCTCGGTGAAACAGTAATGTTCCGAATAAAAAGGTTATTTGGAGAACGCCTAAAAAACAGGAACATGGCAAACCAAAGAGTGGAAGCAATGATGAAGATCAACGCTCTTAACAAGTTTACGCTTCAAAAATGAAGCTTTTTTACTTAAAACCCTTTATTCAACAAAGCCTTTACATTTCCCCACAAAAAATTGAAGAAACCGTCGGTATATTCTTCCAGTTTCCAAACATCTCCATGGCATACTGGACATTCATTATGAACGAGAGTAGAGCTATTATAATCGCCAACAAAATAAGTATGTTTTTCCTCGACCTCGAAGTTGTAAACGCGTTGTTTTTCGTCAAGAGTCTCTCTGGAGACAAACGCGACTCTCTTGCCCTTTGCGGAGAGACAGCAGTCGCCCGATTGCAAGTCTTTGGCGCAGATCCAGCCTTTGCCGATCACATAGAACCTGTGGTTCGGCGTGCAGACGATCTCTTCGGGTTCGGCGTCCCGCCCGTCAAAGATCAGTTTAACAACGTCTTTTTCGCCGTTGTCGAAGAAACGGACGACGTTTGCCGCCGCAGGTTTTTCTTCGGGATTGAGATGATCGGCGGCGAGAACTTGGTCGCCGGGGCGGATATCACCTTCACGATCTTTCAGAACACGAGACGACATAACCTCAACGAACAAATATATCTTTGCGTCGTGTTAAACCGATCTGCCGATTTGCCCTCCGAAGCGCGCCGTTACAATCTTCTACTGAATCGATGGGAAAAACAAGGTTGAGTTTCCTCGGCGATTTTCGATAAAACGGCGGCTTAATACCACCGTTTTCTTTTTGTCAAGAGACGTGGTTACTGGAATAGATACATTGCATACAATGCATCTAACACTATAACAGAACATTGTATTAATATTCTAAGTATAAAATGAAACGAAAGGTTTTTAGTAAACAAGGCTGCCATTTCATTATCGTATAGATTCACTACTAAATTGTATACTAATAATGGATAAAGGATGAGTAATTTCATTCTAATATCACTCGTTTTTCATAATGAAATTCAACAATTTATGCAACCTTAGTAAAAACAATGGGTTATGCCATAAAATGATCTATAACGACTTGATATTCAAGTCGGAGTGGGCTATGTACGACACAAAAAATGGTTTTTACCTAAATTATGGACTTCGTCCCTTGGCGAAGGTTCCAAACGATCGTTAACAAATACGGCTGCAACGTAACAATTACGCCAGATGAAAACACGCGCTGACTTTCGAATTATGGCGTTCGCTCAACTAACCGCTCGTCGTATGGTATTTCTTACCAATAACCTTACTCTCCCAGTGTTGACGATCGATCAATTATACAAAAAACGTTGGGAAGTCGAATTGTTTTTCAAATGGATAAAACAACATTTGCGAATCAGTCCTTTCTTGGTCAAAGTGAAAACGACATTAGAATCCAAATCTGGATTGCGTTCATTGTTTACCTCTTGGTGGTTACTATCCTACGCAAACGACCCGCAATCGATCGTTTACGACCGAAATATGTTTTTTTGAAAACACACCTGTTTTAAGCTGTTTAATGATAATTACGATATTCAAAATAACGACTATTCTTCGAAAGGTGCTTTTTTACCGAGTTTTTGATAGGACACTAGTGTTCTAATATATCATTTTCAAATCCTATCAAATAATATTTTCCTCCAAAGAAAATGATAGCTTCACATGAATATATACCCGTTTTTAAAAACTTTTCTATTGGAATTAATGCAGGATCAAAAATTAAACCATCCTTTCCAATATTTCTTGGTTTTATATCATTTAAAATTGTTCTCATTCTTATTGAGCCCTTTGCCCATATCGATAAAAATTCTTCAAAGGTCCCTGTGAATTTACCAGCGTCTTTTATATATAAAACACCATCTTTCATAAAGAATTCTGGAGCCATATCTCCTAATTTTCTCAGAGCTTTTTCCTGTGCTTCTATTGAACTTTTTCCATACCAGCGCCAAAAACAATTTCTACTTTCATCGACAGATTTTACATAATATCGTTCATCTCTAATCATGGTTTGAGTAACTTTGACTGCAGGAGAGACCTTTCTTGACGCAAAAATTCCTGTTTTCATAACAAAATTTCCAGTTAGCATAAAAACTTCATTGCCGATAACTATTTGTGACGTCTCCGCTCCTATACGACCAGACACATCAGATATGTGCTCTAATGTTCCTTTAGGACCTTTACCCCATATTTCGGAACGCATTTGCTCTAATATTGCATCATTTTTTCGAAGAGTGTCTTCTATGCCTAGTAAATTTGTAATTTTTATAGCTCGAGGAAAAACCATAAAAGCCTGTCCAATTCGCGCGCTTCCATATAATCCTCCATATAAAAATGCCCTTACTCCATCATTATCGGACGTTTCATCATTGTTACAGTCGTTATGCACAAGAAAGTATGCTAAAGAAAAGTATCCAACGAAATACGTATGCCGTCCTTCAACTTCAAAGTTGTAGACGCGCCGTCTTTCCTCAACTACTTCTCTGGAAACAAACGCGATCTTTTCGCCGTTTGCGGATAAGCAGAAGTCGCCCAATT
>CAMZHY010000379.1 GCA_947307005.1 uncultured Planctomycetaceae bacterium | reverse complement strand
GAGAGTTGAGGTTGATCGTCTGACCCGACATATTCGACGCGAACGTAACGGTAGAGCCCTGCGCGCCATACGTTGTGAGCGCTTCGCGCAGCGTGATAACGCCGTCGTACGCGTCGACCGTATCGGCCGTCGAATTCACCACGACCGACGCGGTCTCTTTCGTCTTCGGAGCAGGATTGATCGCCGCGCTGTAATTGGAACCAACGTAGTATTCGGGGTCGCCGTTCGCCATGACGCTAATCGTATACTGCGTCGCCGGCTTGAGATCGGTAAACGTATAGGCGACGCCGGAAACGCCGCGCGTCAGAGTCGTCCCGCCGCCGACGCACTGCAACGTATAGCCCGACGCGTTAGCGACGGCGTTCCATTTGACCGATATCGTTTTATCCGTGTGCCCCGTAACCGTCAGTCCGGTAGGCGTCGGAAGTTGACCTTTGACGATCTTGGTTACGCTGGAACTCGCGTCGGAATCGACATACCTCGTTCCGTCGCCATTCGCAACGACTTTGAAGTCGTACGACGTCGCGCCGTTGAGATTTGTGACCGTATAGCTCGTCGCCGAGGAGGAAATATTATCTTGACGAACCCAACTGGAATCGGGGTCGTTCGTCTTCTTCCAGTAGACCGTATAGCTCGACGCGTTTGAAACGGAGTTCCAGCTAACGGTCGCCTTATAGACGCCCGGCGCGACGGAAACCGTCGGGGGGGGATCGAGTTTCGCCTTGACCGTCGCGGTTTTGACGGCGCTTTCATTGGAATCGTCGCGCCATGTTCCGTCGCCCTTTGCAACGAGCTTGAAGTCGTATTCCGTCGCGCCGTCGAGACCGGTCACCGTATAGCTCGTGGTCGAGGCGGAAATATTGTCGCTTTTCGTCGTCCAAGTCGATTCGCTCGACTTCTTGTAATACAACGCGTAACCAGACGCGTGATCGACGGCGTTCCAGCTAACCGTCCCTTCGTACAAGCCCGGTGCGACGGAAAGCGTCGGCGTATCGAGCTTCGCCTTGACAATTACGGTTACGGCGGCGCTCGGATCGGAATCGGCATACGTCGTCCCGTCGCCTCTCGCGACGAGTCTGAAGTCGTATTCCGTCGCGCCGTCGAGACCGGTAACCGTAACGCTCGTAGACGAGGCGGAAATGGGAAGCGTCGACCAGCTGGACGCGCTCGATTTCTTATAGGAGAGCGTATAGCCCGACGCGTTTTGATCGGCGTCCCAGCCAACAATCGCCGAGTTGACGCCAGGGGTAACGTAAGGCGAAAGGGGACCGATCTTTATTATAATCTTCTTGGTAACGACGGCGCTTTCGTCGGAATCGGCGTACGACGTTCCGTCGCCATTTGCAACGAGTTTAAAGTCGTAGTTTGTCGCGCCGGCGAGACTGGTAACCGTAACGCTCGTAGCCGAGGCGGCAATACCGTTCTTTTTCGACCAGTTCGACGCGCTCGACTTCTTATAGTAGAGCGTGTAGCCCGACGCGTTTGGAACGGCGGTCCAGCTAGCCGTCGCCTGATTGACGCCCGGGGTCACGGAAATCGCCGGGACGGAATTGAGTTTCGCCATGACCGTCGCGGTTTTGACGACGCTCGGGTCGGAATCGGTATAGAAAACGCCGTCGCCCTTCGCGACGACTTTGAAATCGTACTGCGTCGCGCCGACAAGACCGTCGACCGTAAAGCTCGTCGTTGCAATATTGGAAACGTCCGTCCAGTTGGAGGCGATATCGGGATCGTTCGTCTTCTTGTAGGAGAGCGCGTATCCCGAGGCGTTTTGAACGGCGTCCCAGCTAACCGTCGCTTTATAGACGTCCGGCGTCACGGTAATCGTCGGGGCGGACAGCTTTTGCGACTGGACGTGAGTGTCGACCGTCACCGGCTGCGTGTAATCGGAACAGTAATCGCCCGCAACGGCGAACAGCATAACCTCGTAGACCTTATTGGGCTGAATTCCCTCGCTCTTGGTCCAACTCGTTTCCGTTGTTTCTTCGAAAGCGCTCCACATCCCGACTCCCTCTTCGCGGTACTGCACCCAGTACCCTGCGGCGTGTTCCACAGGTTCCCAAGAGATCGAAATAGAGTATGGGGCGGAGTCCGTATGAGCGCTCTTGTCTATGACGGTCGGAACAGCGAGATATTCGGTCTCGACGGTCGTCGTCGCCGCGTCGGAATTAACGTCGCCGCCTGTCGCAATCGCGACGATTTGGACGACGTAGGGAGCGCCGACATTGCGAACTATCGACGGCAAATCAACTTGCGTAGACCAACTCGTCGCGTTTGCGACGGTCTGCCAACTCGACCAAGCGTTCGTTCCCGAAAAGGCGTAGCGAACCCTGTACTTGGCGGCGTTCTCAACGGCGTTCCAAGAAACGGTAATCGTGTCGAGATCGCTATCCGTACCGGTTATCGTCGGCGCGTCAAGTTTTCTCAGGATGCGCTCGCGCGCGACGGGACTGGCGTTGGAGTTGACATACCATGTTTGGTCGCCCTTCGCAACGACTCTGAAGTCGTATTCCGTCGCGCCTTCGAGATTGTTGATCGTAAAGCTTGTTTGAGTTTCCGAAAGATTGAGGTACGACCAAGTCGATTCGCCCGATTTCCTATAGGAAACCCTATAACCCGAAGCGTTGGCGACGGCGTCCCAGCCAACCGTCGCTTTATAGGGAACGCTCGTATCGACGGTAAAATTCGCCGGCGTCGGGAGTTTCGCCTTGACGAGCGCGGTTACGACAAGACTTGGATCGGAATCGGCGTAGCGGGTTCCGTTCCCCTTCGCGACGAGTTTGAAGTCGTATTCTCTCGCGCCGTCGAGACTCGCAACCGTATAGCTTGTCGCCGAGGCGGAAATATCGCCGACGACCGTCCAACTAGCCGCGACGTCGGGTTCGCTCGACTCTTTGTAAGAAAGCGCGTAGCCCGACGCGTTTGGAACGGCGGACCAGCTGACGGTCGCTTTGTTGACGTCGGGCTCCGCGGAAATCGTCGGGATCGCGAGCTGTTCCAACGTCCACGCGGAGACCGTCTGACTCGGGGCGGAATCGGAGTATTGCGGATCGTCGCTACGCGCGGTCACGCGCGCGGAATAACTCGCTCCCTGCGACAGTCCCGTAATCGTCGCGGAGGTCGTCGCAACCGACTCGGACCATGTCGTCCATGCGGAGGCGTTTGTCAACTTGTATTCGACCTTGTAACGCGTCGCGGCGTCAACGGCGTTCCAGGTTACCGTCATCGAGTTTGTCGTCGAACTCGCGGCGACGTTCGTCGGGGCGTCGAGCGGTTCGGCGGCGACGAATTGGTATTCGTAAGCGCCGAGATCGGGGACGTTTCCGGAAACGCGATTCTTACCGAGAAGGTCGGTCGTAACCGTCGCGCCGGTCGGAACGACGGCGTTCCCCTTATTGATCGCCTGAGAGTCCTCGACGAGGGTATAGTCGCCGTTCTGCGCGTCGTTAAAGAGCGGCAGCGAAGGATCGTAGATATGCAGTCCTTCTTCCGTATCCCAACCGGTAACGAGGGAAGTAAGAACGTAGCGACAATGCGCGGAACCGTTGACGATTTCGACGTCGTTTTCGCCGCTCGTCGCCGTATTGCCCGCGATAATCGTATTATACGCGTTAAAGACGGCGCCTTCCAAATAAACGCCGCCGCCCTTTAAATTCGCGGAGTTGCCCGCGACCGTGCAGTAATAGAGGTCGGCTTTTCCAGATAGTTCTAAGCCGCCGCCGATTGCCGCCGTGTTTCCAACGACGAGGCAGTTGGTCGCGGTCAACCTCCCGTTCGACTCCACGTAAAGACCGGAGCCCCTGTTGCCTCTGACGAAGCAATTTGTCATCGCAACGGCGCCGTTATTAATGTAGACGGATCCCCTCTGCGCGTCGTTGTTTTCAAAGACGCAGTCGGTAAAGGAGGACGCCTTGTTCGTGTTGAAGAAGACGGAGCCGCTTCCATTGTTGCCCGAAAAGACCGTCGAAGCAGCCGTAAGACTCGCGCTTGTCACGCTTCCACTTTGACTAGTAAGCGAGATCGCAACGCCGTTGTTATTGCGGAAAACACATTTGTCAACGGTAAGATCGCCGCCTTTATTCAAAATGGCGGCGCCCGAATTTC
>CAMZHY010000378.1 GCA_947307005.1 uncultured Planctomycetaceae bacterium | reverse complement strand
AAGTAAGCCCGGCGAACGTCGCGAAAGACGATTCGCCGGGCTTTTTTACGTCAAAAACATGATCGCGTCAACGCCGTTCCCAGACGTCGACGGAACCGTCGGCGTAGAGGACGTAAAAACGTTTGAAATCATTCGTAGCCGAGAGCGCCGCGACGGAAAACGCTTCGGAACGCGACAGGAAGTCGCCCCCGACGTCGGCGAGCCATTCTCCGGACGCGCTGAAAAAACGAAGCGGCGACTGGCGATCCTGAGTCTGCGGATCCAGAAAAACGCCCGACTCCGCGACGAGGAACCGATCGTCGCCAACCGCGACCGCGATCGGATTCGACGCGCCGTGAAACGCGTTCGTCGCGCCCGGCGCTTTGCTCCACGAATTCTCGGACGACCACGCGCCCGTCTCGGGATCGAACGCGTCGATTCGGAAAAGACCCGGACTCGCGACGAAAAGCGCGTTCTTTTGGCGATCGTACGTCGCGCAGAAGTTGCGCGGGAAGGTCGGCTTCAGACCGGGATAGCCGCGATTTTCGTCCGGAGCGCCGAGTTCGCAGTCGGGCGTCGGCTCGTCGGCGCCGGACTCCTGCGCGTACAGTTTCTTAAGAGAATACCGCCAGACGCGCGTCGCCGCGTAATCGGCGACGAAAAGTCTCTCGCCGGAAGAATCCAGCCCGCGAATATCGGCGCCGCTCTTGACCAGCAGCGTCTTAGGCGTCCCCAGCGCGCCGCGCGCCGCCGTGCGAACGACCGCGTTGTTCGTCTCCGTCTCCTCGTCCGCGCCCCCGGGGAGCGCCGCGTCGCCGCGCCCCGTCGCGGGCACGACCTGATCAAGCGAGAATTGAAGATACTTGACTTTGTCCTTGAAGGCGACAAGAAGCAGCCCGTTGGCGACGTTCTCTTCATCGGAAACAAAAGCGAGCGCGGTCGGCGCTTCGGGCTCGTCGAAGCTCCAGCTTTCAAGCTTCCGCCCCGTCGCGTCGAAAAGGGAGACTCCGGCGGCGTCGCCGAGGAAGAACTCGTCGTTCCAGCCCGCGGCGATCGCGGTCGCGCCCGACTCGACGCCGTCGGCGATCGACTTCGTCAGCGCGAACGAAATCGGCGTCTGCGTCTCGCCGATAAAGGGACGCGTCCCCGCCGGCTTGTGAAGGGTCGTAATGAGAACGACTCCGACGACGAGCGCCACGATCGTCACGGTCGCGAGAACGATCCACGTCGCGCGCGGCTTCTCAAGCGTCTTCTCGTCGAAAACGACGCGGTGCGCGTGCCCCTGCGTGTCGGTCCAATAATGCCGATGACCCAACGAAATGTCGTTGTCTTTATTTTTCTTTTCTTTACTCATCGCGCCTCCAATACGTTTACGCCGCCGACGTCGTTCGGCGATTCCGCGCTTTCGCGTATTATACGCGTTTAAAAAATATAAAGCAAGCGCGACGGGTTAGGGCGAGGGAGAATCGTCGGGACCGTTCGTCGGACGCGCCCATTCGGCGAGGTCGGCGGACGCGAGCGGAAGACTCGAAACGTCGACCGTCTCCGGCGAATAACGACGCGCGGCGCGCTTGGCGCGGCGACGCTCCGCCAGAATCCGCATGACCCGGTTCGATTCGGCGCAGGCGCACGTCCGTTTGATCTTGCGTCCGCGAAGCGCGGGAATCGCGAGAATCCCGCCGAAGAGCGCGAACGCGACGATCGCGAATCCAAGCGTCGCAAGAAGCGTCGTCAGTTCGCCGGCGGCGAAAAGGGGCGCGGTCAAATTCAAAGTCGGCATGTCGGCGACTCCAAGGAAAAAAGCGTCGAAAGACGCGAATGAACGAACGCGCCGCGTTCGTCAGCGTTGCAAACCGATGTGAAAAACGAGCGCGGCGGACTCCGCGCCCGCGTCGAACGCGCGCTCGACGCCGGGCTTCGGCGGATCGGAGACCATGACCGGACGCGGCGTGAAGCCGATCGGAAGGTACGCGAGCGCGAGAATCCCGCAGACGACGCGAAACGTCCCAAGGGGCCGCGAATCGTCGCGCGTCGGCTGACGTTTGAACCCAAGCCACACAAGGATCGCGACGAGAAGGAACCAGCCCCAGAATCGATAAAGAACCGCGACGACGCAAACAATCGCAAGAACGACGTAGGAGAAGACCGTCGAACGTTTGCGCAGAAGAGCGTAGATCACGTGTCCCCCGTCAAGCTGCGCGACCGGCATGAGGTTGAGCGACGTGACGAAAAGCCCGGTCCAGCCCGCAATCGCGCACGGGTGTAGCAGGACGAACCGCGCCCCGTCGCTCCCGTCGCCGAGGATCGCGCGCGTCAGCCATTGCATGACAAGAGGCGCGCCGAAGGTTACGCAACTCGTCTTATCGACGGGCGGAACCGGCGAGACCGTCGAAAGTCGAAGCCCGACGGCGAGAAAGATCAGCGCGGCGACGAGTCCCGCGACGGGGCCGCTCAGCCCCATGTCGAAAAGCGCGCGCCGGTCGGGGAGTCGTTCGCGGATTCTGATGACCGCGCCCATCGTGCCGAGGGGCGGCAGCGGCAACGGGATGAACGTCGGATAGGTCGATTTGACGCGGAGTCGCCGAAGCTGAAGGAAATGCCCCAGTTCATGGACGGTCAGGATCGTCATGAGGGGAACGCTGAACCAGAACGCCTGCTTGAACGACGAATCGCCGTACATGACATACCCGACGAACGTCGTCGAGACGCACGTCGTCAAAAAGAGCGCGAGAGGAACCAGCCAGTCGGGTCTCTCGCGCCAGCGGCGACGCAAACCGGCGAAACAACGCGTTCCCAACATCTCGTCAAGCCGCGATCAGAGGTTCGACTGGAACTTCAATTTGCGGTCGGTCAGCCGTTCGAACGCCTCGATATACTTTTCGCGCGTCTTGAGGACGATATCGTCCGGAAGCTGCGGCGGCTCCGAGTTGCGATCCCAGCCGGACTGCAGCAGCCAGTCGCGAACGAACTGCTTGTCGAAGGACGGCTGACTCTTGCCCGGCTCGTAGAGGTCGGCGGGCCAGAATCGGGACGAGTCGGGCGTGAGAACCTCGTCGATGAGAATGAGCTCGCCGGAATCGTCGAACCCGAACTCGAACTTCGTGTCCGCGACGATGATCCCGCGCTTCGCCGCGTAGTCGCTCCCGCGCTTGAAGACGTCGAGCGAAAGGTCGCGCAGCTTCGTCGCGACGTCGAGTCCGACGCGATCGGCGCATTCTTCGAACGAAATGTTCTGGTCGTGCCCGGTCGTCTCTTTCGTCGAAGGCGTGAAGATCGGCTCGGGGAGCTTCGAACTCTCGACGAGTCCCTCGGGCAACTTGATCCCGCAGACCGTCCCCGACTCGCGGTATTCTTTCCACCCGGAACCGGCGAGATACCCGCGAACGACGCATTCGATCATGACGACGTTCGTCTTCTTGCAGAGAACGGAACGCCCTTCGAACTGCGAAAGATCGGTTCCTTCCGGGAACGGAATTTCGTTAACGTCGGTCGTGATAACGTGATTCGGAACGCCGAGCGTCTCGAACCAGAATTCCGCCGTCTGGTTGAGAACTTTGCCCTTGTCCGGGACGCCCGTCGGGAGAATCCAGTCGAAGGCGCTGATGCGGTCGGAGCTGACGAGCAGGATTTTGTCGCCGAAATCATAGACGTCGCGAACCTTGCCGCGTTTCGGGGTCGTTCCGGGAATCGAAGTCTGCAACACAACGTTAGCGTTCATTTTTTTGTACCGTCCTCTGGATTACGACGCGGAACTTCGCGGAAGCGATTTCCGTCAAAGACCGCTCTTGCTAATACGCCCGTCATTATATATCAATTCGCCGCCTACGCCACCCAAACCGGCGCGCGGGCGTTGAATCCCAGAACGAACCTCTTCCTCGGGGCATGAGAGGAACGCCATGCCATGACGCCTTGGTCGTCCACAATATTGATCCGCCTTGCCAGACTCTTCATGCCGCCTGTTAAAAAACGGTTCATTCTTGAGTCCATTCCCAATCCCATTCATCCCAATGATACCAGAACTCGTCGGGCGGCGTCGTAGGGTAGGTTTGATCGAGATTATCCGCATATTTTTTTAATAAGTATTGCTGAATACTGTTTCTAACGAGCCTTTGAGGATTGTCTTCGTTTAAAAAGGTCTTCTGAGCGTAT
>CAMZHY010000377.1 GCA_947307005.1 uncultured Planctomycetaceae bacterium | reverse complement strand
GGCGCCCGCGAGGTCGCGGGGGACGGTATTCGCCTCACAGTGCGAGATAGCTCTTGAACGCGGACAGGCGAAAACTCTAGGTCGCCGCTCGTTGGCGGCGACGACTGGCGCTATAGAAGGAAGAAACCAAGCGATCTAACGGGGAGCGTTTCAGACCCGAAGACTGCGTTGACCAGCGGCGCGTTCTAGCGCGATATCGCTTGCTGGGACGTTCCGATCGCAAACTCTAACGTCTCGTCGGACGCGACGCAGAGTTCGTTAGAGTTTGTCGCGAAACTCTTTCGTTACGCTTTTTTCGACTTTAGATATTCGAGAATCGCCGCGGCGGAGCGCCTGCCCGCGCCCATCGCGTGAACGACCGTAAGCGGCCCCGTCACGTCGTCGCCCCCCGCGTAAACGCCGGGACGGCTCGTAAGTCCGTCTTCGTTCTTGACGATAATGCGGTTGCTTTTGTCGATTTCAAGCCCCTTCGTCGCCTCGGCGATGTTCGGGTCGACGCCGGTGCCGAGCGCCATGACGATCGCGTCGCACTTCATGAGGAAGTTGGACCCCTTAATCTCGCGCGGTCTGCGACGGCCCGACTCGTCCGGTTCGCCTAGCGCCATTTTGACCAGCTCCACGCAGCAAACGCCGCCTTTGAGATCCTTGACGACCGCGACGGGGTTCGTGAGCAAATTAAAGACGACGCCCTCTTCTTTGGCGTGGGCGATTTCGTCGGACCTTGCGGGCAGTTCCGCTTCGCTGCGTCGGTAGACGACTTGGACTCGCGCGCCGAGTCTCACGGCGGTGCGCGCGACGTCCATCGCGACGTTGCCGCCGCCAACGACGACGATATCCTTATTTTCGACGTGTTTTTTGAGTTCAAGTCCTTCCGGTTCGGAAACGTCGCCGCTTAGAAAGATCGAGAGAAACTTATCGGAGGTGTAGACGCCCTCCGCGTCTTCGCCGGGGATTCCCATGTGCTTGGGCGACCATGCGCCGACCCCGAGAAAAACGGCTTCAAACCCCTGAACAAAGAGATCGTCGATCGTATGTTCTTTTCCGATCGGGCAGTCGGTGACAATCTTGACCCCGACCCGCGTGACGTTGCGAACTTCATGCTCGACGACCGTCTCTTTCGGAAGACGGTACTCCGGTATCCCGTAACGGAGAACGCCCCCCGCCTCGTGCTGCGCTTCGAAAATCGTGACGTCGCATCCGTCAAGCGCGAGTTTGTACGCGCACGCAAGCCCCGCGGGCCCGGAGCCGACGACCGCGACGCGCCGCCCGTTGGAAGGCGCTTTTTCGAGCGCGTCGTAACCTTCCGCCGCCGCCGCGTCCGCGACGAAACGCTCGAGCATTCCGATCGCGACCGGTTCGCCCTTGATCCCGCGAACGCATTTCCCCTCGCACTGATGCGGCTGATCGCAGACGCGTCCGCAGACGCCCGGGAGCGACGTGCGTTCGGCGAGTTTGCGATACGCGCCCTCGACGTCGCCCTCCTTGAGTTTGGCGATGAACTCGGGAATGTTGTTCTGATTCGGACAGCCTTCTTTACATTTCGGAACCTTGCAGTTGAGGCATCGCTGCGCCTCAAGTTGCGCCTCTTCTTTGGAGTAACCCTGACGTACCTCGTTGAAGTTATGCGCTCTGATTTCAGGTTCCTGCTCATGTACAGGGACCTTTTTCATCTTGTCGATCGCCATTGACCTCTTCTCCGTAACGCCGACGAACGTCGAGCGAAGGCGTCGCCTCCGCCGTTTGCTCGTTCGGCAAAATGACCAGCGCGTTCCGATCCGCAATGAAATCCTTGCAAAAACGGATCCCGTCAGGGTTTGCGCATAACGATTGGGCGCGGCGTCCTTGCGCCCCGACCCATTAACGCTTAAAGCGCGTTTCCCGCGACGAAAAACGCGCCCCGCAATGTAATTTTAACTTGTCTAACTTTTCAATTCAAGCGCTAATTTGGAACAGTTCTAATAAAATGAAAGGGAAACGTCAACGCCGAAAACGCTATTTTTTATCGATGTCTCGTTGACGGCGGACGCCGTGATAAGGTCCGTAAGCGCATTCCCCGACGGTCTTAAAGCCTAATTCTTCGTAATATCGGTTCAAAAACGCGCTGTTCGCGTCGCAGTCGAGCCGCAAATAACGCTTGCCGTCGGCGCGCGCCTTGGCGAGGACGAGATTCATGATCGTCCGCCCGACGCCGCGAACGGAAGGATCCGTGACGAGATTGTGGACGTAATACGCGGACGCGCCGTCCGACCAGCTATCGTCGGAATCCGTCAGCACGACGGCGCCAACGATCGCGTCTGCTTCGTTTCTGTAGACGAAGAGTTCGCCGCGCCGACTCCGTTCTTCAAAATACGGCGGCGGGTAGAAGTTAAAATAGCCCAGCGCGTTCCAATGACGCAGCTTTTTCTCGTCCATCCATTCGATTCGACGGACGTAAATCTGGATCGCGTCGGGGACGTCGGCGACGGGGCAGGGGACGAGCGTTTGCGTTTCCAGGGGAGACGGTTTCATTTGTCGTCTCGCGGGAGAATGAACTCCATCTTCGTTTTTTCCGGCGCAAACCCTTTTTTTCGATAGAACGCGAGCGCCGCGTCGTTTCCCTCCCAGACGTTGAGAGTAATTTCATAACATCCGCGCGCCGTCGCCTCTTCTTTGACGCGTTCAAAGAGGAGACTGGCGACCCCTTGACCGCGAAAGGGCGCGTCGACGCAGAGGTCGTCGATGTAAATCGAGTCGAACGGGACCATATTGACGGACTGCGGCTGCGACTCCAAAACGCAGAACGCGTAGCCGACGACCGAGTCGTTTTCGTCGACCGCGACGAAGACGGGACGGCGATCGTCTCGGAAAATCTCGAGGAGTTCGTCGCGCGAATATTTCGTCGTGCCGGAGACGAAAATATCGGGGCGCAGCGCCGCGTGGAGTTCTAAAACTTGAGAAAGCAACGCGAGAACGCGTTCGGCGTCCTTCTCTTGCGCCCTTCTGATTTGCATGGTCTTTTCTCCGTCAAAAGATTTCTTCGTCGCTTAGTTTCTGGGTCTCGCTTTCGCCGAATAACTCGTCGCGTCGATTCGGACGACCGCGACGGACGCGACGGCGCGGTCGTCGAATTCAAAATCGCGTCCCGTTTGATTTTTCATCAATAGTTCAAGTCCTCGCCGTTTTTCTTCGCGATCTTCGAGGACGACCGCCGTTCCTCGCGCGATGATCGACGCGTAAGACGCGCCGTAACGACACGCCGATTCGCCCGCCGGAACAAGCGTCGCGCCGAGATCGAGTTCGACGCATACCTTCGGGTTGCGTCGAATCAGGTCGAGTTTCAACCCTTCTTGCGCGCCGTGCGCGTAAAACGCGAGTTTACCGTCGCGGAACGCAAAACCGTAATGCAGGGGAACGACGTACGGGTATTCGTCGTCAAAGAGCCCCAGCCGCAGGACTTTGGCGTTTTCTAAGATTTCGAGTATCTGTTCTCGATCGGTAATTTCGCGATCTTTACGCCGCATCGCTTGCGCACGCTCTGTTGTTTGATTTCTTACGGTCAACCGAAAAACGCCTCCCAGAAACGGTCTGAGAGGCGTTTTCCTACTGAGTCAATTCACAAGACGCGACGAATCACTTCTTGAAGTTGAACGCGGCCTTGCCCGGATAGACGGCGGCGTCGCCCAGATTCTCTTCGATGCGGAGAAGCTGGTTGTACTTCGCGACGCGTTCGGAACGCGACGGGGCGCCGGTCTTGATCTGACGCGCGTTGAGCGCGACGGCGAGGTCGGCGATCGTCGTGTCTTCCGTTTCGCCGGAGCGGTGCGAAACGATCGCGGTGTAGCCCGCCTTGTGCGCCATCTTGATCGCGTCGAGCGTTTCGGAGAGGGAGCCGATCTGATTCAGCTTGATCAGGATCGAGTTGCCCGCGCCCATCTCAATGCCCTTCTTGAGGCGTTCGGTGTTCGTGACGAAGAGGTCGTCGCCGACGAGCTGAACCTTGCCGCCGAGCTTGGCGGTCATACGCTGCCAGCCTTCCCAGTCTTCTTCGTCAAGACCGTCTTCGATCGAGTAGATCGGGTACTTGTCGACGAGGCTTTCCCAGTGCGCGATGAGTTCGTCGGAGGTGAAGCGCTTGCCCGATTTCGGCTGGAGATAGA
>CAMZHY010000376.1 GCA_947307005.1 uncultured Planctomycetaceae bacterium | reverse complement strand
TCAAGCGTTTCTACTCGCGTTCGCGACCGGCGTCGAGCGATTCTTCTGGTACGAGTTCCAGGCGCCGGAGCGCGACGACAAAGACCCTGAACACCATTTCGGAATCGTCGGTCAGAAACTTGATCCCAAACCCGCATATCGCTCGTATCAGGCGATGACAAAAGCGCGTCCGGCGGGTTCAAAACGCGGCGACTGCGTCCTTGACGACGACGTCGCCTTGCTCTCGTGGGATCGTCCCGACGGTAAGAAGGGGTGGGCGCTCTGGAGTTCGCGAATCCCGAAAGAACGTACGATAACGATCGAAGGCGACGTCGAGCAAGCGTTCGACTACCTTGGGGGAAACGTTGTTAAGCCGACCTCCGGCGCGAAAGTCGTCCTTACGCAGGGCGTCCTCTATCTGATCGGTCCCGACAAAGTCGCGCTGAGTTAAACGCGAGTCAAACCGTATGATATGCAAAAACGCCCTTCCGACGATCGGAGGGGCGTTTTTTTTCGACGGCTCGCGTAGACGCGATCAGAGAATAAACTTACTTAAATCCTCGTTCTTCACAACGGATTCGAGCTTTTCCTTAACGTATGCGGCGTTGATTACGACGCGTCCGACGGTCATCCCCGCCGCCTCGAAATTCAGGTCTTCGAGAAGGCGTTCCATGATCGTATAGAGTCGTCGGGCGCCGATATTCTGCGTCGTAAGGTTCGCCTGCTCCGCGTAATCGGCAATCGCTTCAATCGCGTCCTGTTCGAAAACAAGGTCGATGTTTTCGGTCTTCATGAGCGCGATATACTGCCTAGTGAGCGCGTTCTTCGGCTCGGTCAGGATGCGAACAAAATCCTCCTTCTTGAGGTCGGAAAGCTCGACGCGAATCGGAAAACGCCCCTGAAGTTCGGGGGTCAAATCGCTCGGTTTGACCCGATGGAACGCGCCGGCGGCGATGAAAAGGACGTGTTTGGTTGAGAAGAGTCCGTAGCGCGTGCGAATCGTCGTCCCTTCGACAATCGGGAGCAGGTCGCGCTGGACGCCCATCCGCGAGACGTCCGCCTGCGACGTCTCGGCCCCGACGATCTTGTCGATCTCGTCGATGAAGATCACGCCAAGATTCTCCGCCAAATTGATCGCTCGGTCGCGTATCTCCTCTTCGTCGAGGAGTTTGTCGAGTTCCTCGTCGAAGAAGATTCGACGCGCTTCCGCGACGGTCGTCTTGCGATCCCCCTTGCGCGAAGGACGAGACTGGAAAATCTCGGCGAGCATATCGGGGGACAGGTCGTCGGGAAAAGCGGCCCAAACGCTTCGATTTCGCGACAGGTCGCGCTGCGAGACCTTGAGCGTTTCCTCTTCCAGTTTTCCCTGTTCGAGCGCGCGGCGAACTCGTCGACGCAGCGTCCTCTTTTTCTTCTTGAGCTCGTTCTCTTTCGCCTTTGCGTCGGTCGGTTCCTTTTTCGGCGCGTCAGCGGGCGTTGGAGTCCCGTTCGATTCGGAGTTCATCAGCGAATTGACCGTTTTCGAAACCTCTTTGAACCATTCGGGACTGCTGGGATCGCCCTTAATTTTGACGATTTCCGTCATAAACTTGTCAAAGGACGGCGGCGCGAAAGGAACGGGCTTCGGGGCGTCGCCGGACTCGTCGTCCGACGTTTCCGACTCGCGAGGTTCGGAACCTTCGTCGTCGGAGGAATCGGCGTATTCGTCGAGGCTCTCGTCCTCGTCGACAAACTTATCGACGAGCGCGTCGACCAATCTCGAGGTCGCGGCTTCGCTCGCCTTTTCCTCGTTGACCTTGCGTTCTTCCTCGCGCGTCATGCTGATCGCGTTTTCGATGAGTTCGCGAACCATCGATTCCACGTCGCTGCCGTGGTATCCGACCTCCGTATACTTCGTCGCGTCGACTTTAACGAAGGGCGCCCCCGTGAGCGACGCGAGGCGTCGGGCGATCTCCGTCTTGCCGACGCCGGTCGGTCCGATCATCATAACGTTTTTCGGTCCGATTTCGTCGCGCATCGACTCTTCGACGCGTTGACGGCGCCAGCGATTGCGAATCGCAACCGCGATCGCGCGTTTCGCGTCGCGCTGTCCGACGATATGAGCGTCAAGCTGTTCGACGATTTCCCGAGGAGTCGACTCGTTCATGAAAGTTCCTCGACGACAATGTTGGAATTGGTGTAAATATCGATTTCAGACGCGATTCGCAGCGCTTCGTAGACGATTCTGTCAGGCGTCAGCTCGGTATGAGCGAGGAGCGCTTTCGCCGCCGCGAGCGCGTAGGAACCGCCGGAGCCGATCGCGGCGATTCCGTCCGTCGGCTGAATCACGTCGCCGTTGCCGGTAAGAAGCAGCGTCTCCGACTTCGACACGACGATCATCATCGCCTCGAGTTTGCGGAGCGCGCGGTCGGTGCGCCATTCTTTTGCCAATTCGATCGACGCTCGCGTGATATTGCCCGGATAATCTTTAAGGCGCCCCTCGAAGCGTTCCATGAGCGCGAAAGCGTCGGCGGTCGAACCGGCGAAGCCGGCAATCACCTGCCCGTCGAGAAGTTTGCGAATCTTACGAACGTCCGACTTCGCGATCGTCGTTCCGAGCGTCGCCTGACCGTCGCCGCCGATGGCGACCCTTCCGCCTCGGCGAACGCTCAAAATAGTCGTGCTGTGCGATTTCATCGTAAATTGTTCCGAAGAGACGAAAATTCGTTATTTGAGAAGCTTCCGCTCGAGAAGCGCGTTGTAGCTCGTCCAATTCGACGCGCTGGAGTCGTCCATGATGAATTTCTGGAATTCGTTGAGCTTCGCGTCAAGCGAATCGATGAGATGAAGCGCGACCGCCTCGCGCGTCATGGGAACCTTGGACGAGCCGAACTCAGGCGTTCCGTGATGCGAAAGGATCATGTGTTTGAGTTTGAGCGCGAGGAGCGGATCGAAAGCGGTTCCGTCAATGGTCTCAAGCTCTTTGATTTTGCGATCAAGGATTTCCGCGCCAAGATACAAATGCCCAAGCGCCTGACCTTCGTCGCTATAAACGGGGGAAAGCGAATCGCCAACGAGTTCGACCGTCTTGCCGACGTCGTGAAGAAACGCGCCGACGATAAGGAGATCATGATTGACAATCTTGGGATATTGAGCGGCGACAAACTGCGCGAGTTCCATCATGGCGACGGTATGTTCAAGAAGTCCGCCGACATGCGCGTGATGAAGCCGAACGCCCGCGTAAGAACGGGAAAAGCTCGCCATAAAATCTTTGTCGTCGAGGAAAACTTTAACGAGCGCGCGAAGCGCCGGACGCTCTACGGTCTCGAGGATTTCTCGGAGTCGCGTCGTCAACGTTTCGACGTCTTGTTCGGCGCGCTCGACGAAATCTTCGGCGACGACCTCGGACGCGTCCGCCTTAGCGAGTTTCCGAGCGACGACCTGAAGTTTGCCCTGATAGAGTTGAACGGCGCCTTCGACGCGAACGAAGTCGCCGTCCGTAAACTTCTGAGCAAATTCTTCCGTCGCGTTCCAGAAAAAAGCGACGACGGCGCCGGTGCGATCGCCGACGCTAAACTGGATAAAATGCGACCCGCGTTTGTCTACGCGAAGCGTCTTATTGCGCATTCGATAGACGTCGGAGACGACGTCGTTTTCTTTAAACTGATTAACAACAAGGCGACTCATAACGACCTTTGCAGACGGAGGATAAAAAAGAACCCCAAGACGATTGTTCCCCGCCGACGACGGGTTCCGTCAGTATACCGTAAAAATCCGAAAACAAGAGGGGGAAAAGGATAGAAAAGCCCTGAAAACAACGGTTCTTGAGAGTTAAAGCGTCGATTGGCGATTGACGGTTAAGAAAAATCAGCCGACGCCGGGATTCTCGACCATTTCCTAAAACCAAAACCGACGTAAAGTCGTTTTTTCAAAAGTGGGCAGGGACGGGATCGAACCGTCGACGCCTAGATTTTCAGTTCTGTGCGAGACTGACTGAAAACAAAAAACGTCTGGTCAAGAAACCAGACGCTTTCATAATGGGCAGGGACGGGATCGAACCGTCGACGCCGGGATTTTCAGTTCTGTGCGAGACTGACTGAAAATAAAAAACCCGACGCAAAGTCGGGTTTTTAGAGGAATGGGCAGGGACGGGATCGAACCGTCGACGCCGGGATTTTCAGTTCTGTGCGA
>CAMZHY010000375.1 GCA_947307005.1 uncultured Planctomycetaceae bacterium | reverse complement strand
ATTGCTACGGGGACGTGTACGAGCCGCGCGGACACAAGTACATCGTGGACTTCGATGCCGATCCGGTCCCGATGGTCACCTACAAGATCGGCGAAATCGTCTTCCGCAAGAGCTACGTGCTTCCGCAGGACCGCAACCAGCTGCTGATGAAGTACGAACTGGTCAGCGCCCCCGCGAAGGTGAAGCTCGAGCTGAAACCCTTCCTGTCCTTCCGCCGGGTGCATGACCTCACCCATCGGAACGACGTCGCCCACACCGAGGGCGCGGAGATCGAGGGAGGCGTGAACGCGTTAATCTGCGACGTTGAGAGTCCGGCGAGTCCCGTGTCGTTCGGCGACCCCGCCGGCTGGCCCGACGGCGCGTTGACGTTCCACTGCCGTCAAGCGCTCTATCGCAGCGCGGGGGGCGGCGCGGCGATGAAGGACGACGTGGAGGTCGAAGCGCGCGGCGACGTGACGTTCCGCATGAACGACCTGACGGGATACTGCGAGTCGCTGGGCTACGCCGCGTCGAAGAATCTCGTCACGCTCTCGGGCGCCGAAAATTCCCCTGCGACCGTCGAGCGCCAAGCGTATTCCGGCGCCCCGAGAACGAAGGTCGCCGAGTTCATGAACGGTAAGATACGGCTCGATACGAAGAAATTTGAAGTCGAAAACTTAAACTACTCCGACTCCCTCGACAACCTCGGCGAGAAATTGTTCAAAAAAGATAAGGACGGGGAAAAGAAATAACCCGGGCGGCGAACGACGCTCTTTTCCTCCCAAAATTTCCTGCAAAAAACAAAGTTTTGCGCTGCGATTCGAATTGCGAACGCAGTGCGTTCGCAATTCGAATCGACGTGTTTTCGCTTTTTTCGTAGGCGACGAGGAGGGATTCCGCATTCCCAATTACGAGCGCACTCTTTCACAAGTGGCGATTATGCTCTTGCAATCGGTGAATCGAACCATTCAAACGGAATCGGACGTCGCCGCAAACGAGAGACGACCCGCAGTTTTCGCCAGTCCGCGATTAAGCGTTATCGCGCGTCATGAGGCGAATACCGGGACGCCCCCCCCCCGAGCGTTGCCGACGTCGCGGGCTAAGGTTCCGACGTTTGCGGATTATTGCGGACAAATTCGAGGTTACGCTTTGCGAACGGATTGTTCGGCGCCATTTCGGACGCTTCGCGCAACGCCTGTTCCGCTTCGTCGCGCTTGCCTTCGAAATAGAGCAGAATACCTTCGGACGTTTTCCCGTCAAATCCGTCTTTCAACGACCGCGGCAAACGCTCCCACTCCTCGCGCGCTTCGCTAAATTCGCAGAAACACAGTAGTTCCGAGACCATTTGCAACCTAAATTGGTTCAAGGACGCGAGCCGTTTGTCCTCGCCGTCGCTTGTCGCCGACTTTTGTTCCGCGTTTTGTCGCTCGTTCTCCGCCGCGATTTCGGCAAGATCGAGCGACGCCTCGACGGTTCCAGAGCATGGCGTAAAAATCCAGCCCGTCGCGTCCAAATCCTCGGGCGGGGTTGGAGCGCATAGGAACGACGCGCTGGCGAGGTCGTCGAGCGACATGGCGGGGGAGCAGGGCTCCGGCGTCGCGTCAATTGTTCCCGACTCAAACTGGCGCGGTTTTAGAGTCGGTTTTTCGAGCCATGCTTGCCATGCGGACGACTCCAAAACGGCGGCGTCCCAACTCGAATCGGCAAGGAGGTTGACGACGGCGTTCTTTTCCGTTCTATTGTTGAAATTTCGTTGCGATAGCTCGGCGGCTAAGGGGGACGCGTCGCTTCTCGTTTCGCTGTTTTCAAAGACGTCTGAACCTGATAACATCTGGCGGTCGACGTCGGCGTTTTCATCTTCATTCTCTTTTTCCTTTATTTTGATTTCTTCGGCGACGTCGACGTTCTTTGTCGGCGCGGGTATGATTCGAACTAACGGGGCGCGACCGAACTCCTCGGCGCGCGCTATGATTTCCCGCGGAAAGACTGCCGAATAGTAGAGCGCGCCGAAAACGCAAAGGAGACAGATCGACGTCGTAAGGGTCAGCAACCGTCTCAGTATGCGCGGATTATCGCTCCAACGCTGGCTCAAACCGGCGTTGCGCGTTTCGGCGACGGGCGGTTCCTGCGGTTCGGGAGTTTGGGGGATTTCGTCGTCTTCGGGGAGACTGAGAATACCAAGATCGAACATGTCGGAGACCATCCGGCATTTTTCTTCGTCCGCGCATAGTTTGGCAAGGAAGAGCGAACGCTCTTCGACGGTCATCAGACCCGCGTCAAAACGTTCAAGTTCGTCTAATTCTTCGACAAGTTCATTTATTTCTTCGGGAGTCAGCCGCGTTTGCGCTTGATCTCCAATATGGTTATGGTTAATGGTTGCGGTCATCTTATTAAGTCCTTTTGCTATCGCATAATTTTAACCTCGCAATTAATGATTCGAGAGAGAGGAAAACGACGAGACGGCGGAAAAAACGGCGTTTCAAACCCCAAAAGCCGTATTTTGTCGGAATGTTGAATTGACGTCGTTTTTCTCGAAAAGGCGTTGGTTTCCTCTGTGCGCCGAGAGCTAGTCGCGTTTGCAGAATCGAACAAAGATCGTCAAACGTTAACGCAACGCGACGGTCAAGACGCGCTTAATTTGCCGCGCTTATTGCCGCTGTCTTCGTCTGATTCGTTAAGCGTAACCAGTTGTTCAAAAAGTTCTCGAATACATAGAGAACGCGGGAGAGACGGTTGTCGTCTCTCCCGTCAAAACGACGCGACTTTGAGTCTAACTCGCCGTCAATCTCTGATCTTACCGAACGCTTCCCATAGAAGGACGTCCGTTTTGATTCCGTTGAAGAAAGATTCGAGATTGATTTTTTCGTTCGGAGAATGTATTCCGTCGTCCTCAAGACCAAAGCCGACAAGGACCGCTTCCGCATCGAGGACTCGTCTGAGTTCGGCGACGATCGGAATGGAACCGCCGTCGCGAACGTAACAGGGTTTAACCCCGTGAACCTTCTCCAAAACCTCGCTGGCGGCGACGACGAATTTGCCCGTAAGCGGCGCGACCATGGCGCCAGATCCCTGCCGATAAGTAAGATCGACCTTAAGGTCTGCGGGAACGTGCGATTTGACAAATTGTTCGACCTGCTCGCGAATCTTGTTCGGATTCATGTTCGGAACCGTGCGGAAAGAGAACTTGGCGGAAACCGAACACGGAATAATTGTTTTGCCGCCCTCGCCTTGGTAGCCGCCAGTTACTCCGTTGACGTCGAAAGACGGTCGGGCCCCGCGGCGTTCCAATACCGTATATTCGAGTTCGCCAAAGGTTGCGCCAATGCCAATTTGCTTCTTTTCTTCTTCGGCGTCGTAGGGATTTTTCGCAAGAGCGTCGCGCTCAAGTTGGGAAAGCGGTTCGACGTCGTCGTAGAAGCCGGGAATCTTGCCGTCGTAGTCGACCATTGCCGCGCCTAGTTTGAAAAGCGCGATAATCGGGTTCCAGACGGACCCCCCGTAGACGCCCGAGTGAAGGTCCCGATTCGCCCCCGTGAGCTTAATTTCGAAGCTCATGACTCCGCGTAATCCGTAGGTGATCGCCGGGAGATTAGGACCCGCCGCAAACGTGTCGCTGACAAGGAGCGCGTCGCAGGCGAGCAGATTGCGATTCTCTTCAGATTCGAGAAACTTGAAGAGAGAAGGGCTGCAGATTTCCTCTTCGCCGTCGAGAACGACCTTAATTTGGAGAGGCCACGACCCGCCGTAGAGCGAGAGATAGGTCTGCATGCCGAACAGATGCGCGCACAACTGACCTTTGTCGTCGTTGGCGCCGCGACAAAAGATTTTGCCGTCGCGAACGGTCGGTTCGAAGGGCTTCGTGATCCATTCGTTGTCGGGATCGGACGGCATAACGTCGTAATGTCCGTAGAGCAGGACGGTTGGGGCGTTAGGGACTTTCGGGGTCTCGGCGTAAACGAGCGGATTGCCGTCGGTGGGAATCAACCGCGTCGACATGCCAAGTTTTCCCTTTAAGAAAGAGTCGAACCAGTCGGCGGTCTTCTTCATGTCGTCCTTATGCTCGCTTTGCGCGCTAACGCTTGGAATACGGAGAACCTCAAACAATTGGTTCAGATAGACTTCTTTGTTCTCGTCAATGCGTCTTTGGATACTTTTCATAATAATCTCCTCAATTAGCAAAAGTTT
>CAMZHY010000374.1 GCA_947307005.1 uncultured Planctomycetaceae bacterium | reverse complement strand
TTAAGTATATTTTCTCGATTATCGTAAAGGATCGCTAACGAATAGATCGTCAATAAATCAAGCGAGGTTTCACCGGCATAGGGTATCGTTATGTTTTTATTCGACTTTGAAATCTCTTGAACTAAGGTTAGATCCTCCCAAAAAGCGAGATAGTCGTCTGTTCCCAAAACTCGCGCCATCGCTTTTTTAACTTCTCTGTAGAGCGGTTGATAATATTCCTTTTCCCAGCGTTTATAATCGACAACATATCGACCTTCAATTTCCAAAACAGCTTCAGCTTCCTTTAACAATTGTTCTCCACGAGCGCCGAAGATATTGCGTATTCTCTCAGATTCGGCAAGATATATATCTATAGGTTCTTTGTCAACGTAGTCTTCGACGTCGTCTTCTATCTCGTCTCCCAAGTCTCCGTCTGCGGCGACGTCTTCGTCGACCGAACGATTCAGCGCGTATTCGTCAGTCCCCTCCGACCTTTGCCGAAACTTATCGCCGCTGTATTTACAATAAAGGCATAACGCGGACGCGATTAAAACGGCGATTGTTATCGACGCCAATACCCGTCTTTTTTTCATCGGAAACCTCCTTCAAACGTCTGAGTCGTCTCGCTATATCCTCCGTAAAAGGGCGGCAAACTCGCCGAAAAGTCTGCGATTTAAACCATATCGACGCTCCCGACCGTCGTAGATTAACGCCGCCAAACGCCCCGGTCAACAAAAATCCCCCAAAAATTTTCATTTTAGACTTTTCGCTAATGATCGACGCCGCGTTTTAAGCGTTGCCCCATATCGCCAATCGGTTGAAAATCGAGTCTATCGCAGTGAAGATTTGAGGCGCAAGTCGACAAAAGCAACGACGACGTTCTTTGCTCCGCCGTTCAGGCGTCGACGACGGGAACGCGCTTCAAGGGAACTGGCAAGCGCTAGAAACAACTCGACTATAGGTTTTACGACGATACATTAACTTCGGTCGCCCGTTCGCCCCCAAATAAAGTCCAGCTTCGTTTTAGCGCTAAGGATCCGCAGCCCCTTGATCAGGTAGAGAACCGCGATCAGTCTCAGAAATCTCGACGGAACGTTGTCCGTAGGAATTCCAACCGCCGTAAAGAAATCGAACGCAAAGAAAATAAGTATTTCGTTTATCGTTAGATACGCTATCGACTCTCGGCCAATATACTGCAATTCCTTAACGATAAACCTAATCGGACGCCATCTCATCGCAAATATCATTTTAGACGCGTTCGCCCAGCACAGCAGCGCTATAAGACAGTTCGCCCAATAGAGGGGTATTGTTCCCCATTCGTTAAGACGGACATTAACCGATCCGTTGACAAAAATAAGACGCGCGTTTGCCAAGGCGACGAGAACCAAAAGCCAGAAAGGAAGGTTCAAGAGTTTCTTCGTCAACGCCCCCTCTTGGCGCCTTTTTAAAATCTCGCCGATCCAAAGAAACGCCAAACAACTCAGCGCGCTGTCAAGACATAACGGGAGTTTTATCGGGATTGTCGAAAGAAAACTCCCTAGAAAAGTCAGAGTCAATATTGCGACCGCAAAAGCGATCCCCTTTGTCAATCGTTTTACCCAGTAATACAACTCTTTGCATGAGAATAGGCACAAAAGGAACCAAAGCGCTCCCGAAAAGCTAATCGGTCGGCTGGCGCTGTTGAAGTAAGATTCCGCGGCGTAATGAAAATCGAGACGCCCTGTATGTAAAAGACAGAGGAGCTGACAAAAGAGAAAAAATACCGTATAGGGAAGAATTAACGTTCGTAGATCATGAACTAGGTATTCGCGATAATTCCTTCTCGGATTGAAAAAGAACCCGGCGACAACGATAAAAAGGGGCATATGAAACGCGTGAATATAGACGTTAAATCGCGTTCCAAAATCGATATGCCCCATAACCATCAAGGCTATGCCGAATCCTCTTAGGACGTCAATCCATTCGATCCTATGTTTTCCGACGTCCTTTTCAGCCATTCTCGCCCCCGATCAGCGCAACTGCGCTTTTCCGACTCCGTCTGAATCAGAAATTCGCCGGGGGATTGTAGCCGGGCGCGACGTAATCCGCGACGATAATCGAATGGAGCCCGCCTCGGGGCGTGAACTCCGCCGTGAGTCTCAGGCAACGCGGCTTCATGACGGAGACGAGATCGTCGAGAATCGTGTTCGTGAGGCGTTCGTAGAAGACGCCCTCGTTGCGATACGACTGGAGATAGAACTTCAAGCTCTTGAGTTCGACGCAAAGCTTGTCGGGGATGAACTTGAACGTCAGCGTCCCGTAGTCGGGCTGGCCCGTCTTCGGGCAGAGCGACGTGAACTCGGGGCAGACGTGCGTGATGATATAATCCCGCTCCGGGCAAGGATTGTCGAAGAGTTCAAAAATCTCGGGCGAAGGTTTCTTAATAACGTCCGGCATGGCTGTTCTTTCTGCTTATCTGGTTCAAAGAAGGGTGGAAAAGCGCGAGGAGCCGCCCGTATCTCATTCCATCGCGAGGACTTCCTTAGCGAGCGCGCGATAATCTTCGGCGCCGTTCGATTTGGGATCGTAGTCGAAAATCGACTGACCGTAGCTCGGCGCCTCCGCAAGGCGGATATTGCGGCGAATGTTCGTGTCGAAGACGACGACGTTTCGCCACGCCGCGGGGCGGCCTTCGTTCGCCCCAAAGAACGCCTTAACGTCGTCGCGCACGTCGTTCGCAAGCGTCGTGTGCCCGTCGTAAAGACACAGGACGACGCCTGAAACGCGCAGTTTCCCGTTGAGACGCTTCGCGACGAGTTCGATCGTTTCGAGCAACTTGCTCAAACCGTGGAGCGCGAGGAAATGCGGCTGCAACGGAATAATCACCTCTTCCGCGGCGACGAGCGCGTTGAGCGTCAGCACCCCGAGGGAAGGCGGGCAGTCGATGATAATGTAATCGAACTCCATCGTGTCTTCCGCGATCTTGTCGGCGAGAATCTTCTCGCGCCCGAGCGTGCTCGCCAGCTCAAAATCGGCGGCGGCAAGGTCGAGATGCGCCGGAACGAGCCACAAATTCTCGCACGCCTTACGGCGAACCGCGTCGAGGGAAAGATCCTTAACCAGCACGTCGTAAACGGACGCAAACCCCTTCTCAAAGGTCAGTCCGAGATGAAGAGACGCGTGCGCCTGAGGATCGAGGTCAATGAGCAAGACCCGTTTCCCCGACGCCGCCAGCGCCGCGCTGAGATTCACCGAGGTCGTCGTCTTGCCGACCCCGCCCTTCTGATTCATGATCGCTATCGTTCGCATCGTTGCCTTTCTTTCGCGACTTCCAAGACCGTCGTCGGACGACTAAGCGCCCTCTTCCGCGCGCGCCCTGCGAATCCCTCGACCGCAGGCGCCGTCCTTTGCCGCGCAAATCGCGTAGAATATACCCGGAATCGCCGCGTCGCGCAAGACCAGTCCCGCGTTTCGATCCGCCGAAACGCGGTAAAAGGCGACGTCAAACGTTTTTCTTACCGCGTCGACGCGACAAGAAAACAACGACCGCGCGAACCGCCGAAGAAGCGGAACGCGCGGGGCGTTGAGATGCGTTTAATCCGTCTCAGTCGACCCGCCGGAGGCGGATCGACCTCGGTTTCATTCCCGAGTCAGGCGGGAATCAGTTGGCGGCGCTGGGACCGCAGGGATCGCAGGCCTGAGCGCAGGGCTGGCACGCCTGAGCGCAGGGACGGCAGACGTTAATCTGGACCGGAACCTGATAGGTGCAGACGCGGGGGACGCAACGCGTAACCGTGTACGGGACCTTCGTCGTAACGAGCTGGTAGCAGCAGACGTTTCTCGTGTACTGAACCGGCTTCATGACGCAGTCGTAGACGGTGCGGGTGCGGCATTCCGGAACGACCTTGCAGACCTTGTAGTTCACGACCTGGGTAACCTGCTCGGGGACGCAGCGCGCGACCTTGTAGCAGACGGTGCGAACTTGCTGCTGCGGGACGCAGCGCGTAACGTTGTACGTGCAAGTCTTCGTTTCGGGAACGATGCGGCAAACCTGCTTATAGACGGTGCGGCAGCACTGTTCGGGAACGCAGCGCGTGACGTTGTACGTGCAGACGCGGGTTTCAGGAACGATTCGGCAAACGTTGTAGCACACGGTCCTCGTGCGGCATTGCGGGACGCAGCGCGTGTCGTTGTACGTGCAGGTCTGCGT
>CAMZHY010000373.1 GCA_947307005.1 uncultured Planctomycetaceae bacterium | reverse complement strand
CGAGTATTGCGGAGAACGACGCGCCTTCGAAGCCCGAAATCGACGTCTATTATCCTTCCACGATCAACGCGTACAACACGTTGTCGAGTTATACGGAGTGGACGGAGAGTCACGATTGTCCCGCGTACGACGCGTCGAAACCGCTCTTTACGGATTCGGCGGCGGGCGACTTCACGCTTGCGCTGACTTCTCAGGCGGTCGACGTCGGCGTGAACGAGCACGTGAAGGGCGACGTCGACCTTAAGGGGAACCAACGCGTTTACGCCAGGATTGTCGACCTCGGCGCGTATGAACTTCACTACGCCGGCGACATAACGGAGCCGACGATCTTCGTCTCGTCGGCGGCGGACGTCGTCGACGCGGACGACGGCGTCACGACTCTTCGCGAAGCGTTGAACGACGCGGAGTCTGGCGCGACGATCATGTTTCGTCCCTATCTCAAAGGTTCGACGATCACGCTCAATCCGGAACTCGGAGGGTTTACGACGAACAAGACGCTGAAAATCGACGCGTCGTACCTGACGGACGCGGCGACTGGGACGCCGGGAATCACGGTTAACGCCGGCGACGCGTCGAGAATTCTGAACGTCACGGCAGGCGGGAACGTCAGTATCGTGGGACTCGGGTTCGAGAAGGGAACGGCGGGCAAATCGTACTTCGGCGGCGCGATTTACTGTTTGGACGCGACGCTGTCCTTGACGGACTGCACGTTCCGCGACAACCATGCGGACTACGGCGGCGCGGTAGGCGTGAGACACGGCGTCGCCAATCTTGTCAACTGCTTCTTCACGAACAATACGTCGAAAACGGAAGCCGGCGGATTTTGGAGTATGGACTCGACGTCGACGCTTGAGCGTTGCGTCTTCGACGGCAACCTATGCGACTATAGCGGCGGGGGCGTGGGAATTTCTGGCGGTTCCGCGACGCTTCGCAATTGCACGTTTGTGAACAATACGGCGAATGGCAACGGCGGGGGAATTTACAATTACAACGGCGAGACGTGGATAGGGAACTGCGAAATTCGCGGCAATCGCGCGCGGTACTACGGCGGCGGCTTCGCGTCGAGTTCCGGCACGACGGACAAGTTCGTCAACTGCGCTATCACGAACAATACGGTCGAAGAACATGGCGGAGGCTTGTCTCTTGGCGGGAACGCGGATTTTTATAACGTCACGGTCGCGGGCAATAAGGCGGGCATAACCGCCGGCGGCGTCTATCGATCGGGGCACCGTATTATTGTCAACTTGTACAATTCGATCATTGCGGAGAACGACGCGCCTTCGAAGCCCGAAATCGACGTCTATTATTCTTCTACGATCAACGCGTACTACACGTTGTCGAGTTATACGGAGTGGACGGAGAGTCACAGTTGTCCCGTGTACGACGCGTCGAAACCGCTCTTTACGGACTCGGCGGCAGGCGACTTCACGCTGCCGCTGACTTCTCAGGCGGTCGACAGGGGGCAGAAATACTACGGGACGTTAGAAGTCGACCTTAATGGGAACGAGCGCGTTGTCGGCGGGACTGTCGATCTTGGCGCGTATGAACTCCAGTATGACCCCGAGCCGTCGCGTTGGTCGACCTTCGTCACGTCGGCGTCGGACGTCGTCGACGCGAACGACGGGGTCACAACGCTTCGTGAAGCGTTGGACGCCGCGCAGTCTGGGATGAGAATCGCGTTTAGTCCTTCTATCCTAGGTTCGACGATTACGCTCGACGCGTCGCTCGGCGAGCTTACGACGTTCAAGAATATTACGATCGACGCGTCGTATCTGGTTGACCCGGCGACTGGGACGCCGGGAATCACGGTCAGCGGCGGCGACGCGACGAGAATTCTGCACGTGGAGTCAGGCGGGAACGTTGTGATCAAGGGGCTCGCGTTCGAGAAGGGTAAAGTTTCGGAGCGAGCCGACGGCGGCGCGATTTACAGTCGGAACGCGACGCTCTCGTTGACTGGCTGCGTGTTCCGCGACTGCAAGGCCGACTATGGCGGCGCGCTAGGCGCGACAAGCGGTACGACGACGGTTGTCAACTGCTCCTTCACGAACAATTCTGCGGACACAGAAGGCGGCGCTTTTATGAATCGCGACGCGACAGCGCGGTTACGAACAATACGGCGATTCACGACGGCGGCGGAATTTTCAATGAAAACGGTTGGACGACGTTTGAGAACAGTGAAATTCGCGGTAATCGCGCGCAGCGTTACGGCGGCGGCTACCGTTCGAGTTACAATACGGTCATAAAGTTCGTCAACTGCGCCGTCACGGACAATACGGCCGACGAGTATGGCGGCGGCTTGTCTTTCGGCGGGCAGGCGCATCTTTATAACGTCACGATCGCGGGCAATACGGCGGGCAAGATTGGCGGCGGCGTCTATGACTATGGGACGATGGTTAGCATTTTCGACTCCTATAATTCGATTATCGCGGAGAACGCCGCGCCGTCGGGGTCCGACTACTATCAAAGCAGCGAATTGCGCAGCCCCAAAGCGTACAATACGCTGTCGAGCTTTAAGGAATGGGCGGAGGGTGAAAATAACCTGACGTACGACGCGTCGAAGCCGCTCTTTACGAACGCGACCTCGGGCGACTATACGCTCGCGCCATACTCCCAGGCGATTGACAAGGGTAACGACGAGTATGTGAAGACGGAAGTCGATCTCGCCGGAAACGCCCGCATCGGCGGCAAAGCGGTCGACCTTGGCGCTTACGAATATCAGTTGATTAGGCTCGCAAGACCCGCTCTGACCGTCGCGAACACGACGGATACGGCGATTACGATTTCATGGAACGCCGTTCCAAACGCTTTACGCTATAGTTTCTCCTACCGGCTCGCGGGGGAGACGACTTGGACGAACAAGAATGTCGGCGAGAATCTCGAATATACGCTCGACGACCTTGAGCCGAATACGGAGTACGAGTTCCGCCTCAAGGCGGTCGGCGACGACGTCAACTATAAGGGAATTTACTCCGGAGTTCGCCATGCGACGACGAAGATTTTCTCTGAGCGTTTCGACGCGCCGGCGAACGTTTGCGAAACGGAGAAGACTGCGACGACGGTTACGGTCGCGTGGGACGCGGTTGCCAACGCCGGCGGGTATAGAATCGCTTGGAGAAAGTCGGGTGATTCCGCAGACTCCTATGTGAAACTCGGCGCGGCGGAGACCTCGTATCAACTGGCTGATCTCGATAACGACGCGACTTACGTTTGGTCCGTTCAGGCGCTCGGGGACGGCGTCGCTCACGCCGCTTCCGAGTATACTTCGGAGCGAACCGTCCGTCCGCGTCAAACGTTGGAGACGCCGATTCTTTCTGTCGACGACGCGTCGCCGTCCCTTACGATCACGTGGAACGCCGTTCCGAACGCCGAACGGTACAGCCTCTCCTATAAACTCGCGAGCGAGACGGCGTGGACGAGTAAGAACGTCGGAACGGTCACAAGCTATATGATAAGAGGGCTTGCCCCGAATACCGAGTACGACGTCTGCCTCAAGGCGATCGGCGACGGCATGGATTACAAGAGCGTCTATTCCGCCGTTGTCCGCGCCGAGACAGACGCGTCTCCCGCGCCGGTCGTCGGTCCGGTTCGGCTCGATACGCCGGTTCTTTCCGTCGCGACGACGACCGACTCGACGATCGCCGTAACGTGGGGCGCCATAGAGAACGCGGAGCGATACAGCTTCTCCTATAAGCTCGCGAGCGAGACGACTTGGAAGAACGTGAACGTCGGAACGAATCTCGACTATACGGTTAGCGGACTCGAAGCGAACGCCGATTACGATTTGAGACTCAAGGCGATCGGCGACGGCGTGAACTACAGGAGCGTCTATTCCTCCGTCGTCCAAGCGCAGACAACCTCGGCGTCCTCCGCCGTGATCGACGCCCACGCCGAACTCTTCGACGAATTCTTCGACGAGCTCGACGAGGAGGATTATGACCTGCTCGCCGAGAATTTCGTCGCGTAACGCCGACGTCTAAACGTTGAGTTCACAAATCCTCTCTCGTCGCGCGCTTAAATAGCGTCGAGAGAGGATTTCTTTATCCGCCGTCAACGAGACGGCGCGCAGAGCGCCGACGGCGAACGTTGAGAAACGCCGCTCCGTAGCGCGAACATAAAAAATCGTCGTTCCGTCCTGTTCGGGAACGATGCGCTTTTGCCGCTGAAAACGATAA
>CAMZHY010000372.1 GCA_947307005.1 uncultured Planctomycetaceae bacterium | reverse complement strand
CTGTCTTTTCTCCTGATTCCAGCATTGAAACGCCGATCTCAGACGCTTGAGGATTGCGCTGAACACGTCGCGATTCTGATCTGATCGCGTCCTCAATAGCGTGATAGCCTTTCCTCCAGAGCCAATATGTCAAGTCGGAACCGCCGTTGAACGTTCTGAACGCAGCGGCGATTCCTAAAAAGGCGATCTGCTGTAAATCCTCGAACGGTATCAGGTCCGTCGTGAATTTCGACGCGAGTTTGAACGACATGGGAATATATTGTTCCAACGTCGTTTTCTCACACCAATCGAGAAGCGGCGTGTCATGATCAGCTTGTTTTCTTTTTAGGCTCGTTCCCTTCTTCGTCCTTCAGTTCAACGTAGGGAACAAGCGTGCAACGGCAGTTCGGATGAATCGGCGGTCGTCGTGCCGAAGCCATATCTTCCCCGCGCCAGATGCGCCCGTCGTGGGACGCGCAGTGCGGACACGTTTTTCATCTTGATTTCTTCCTTTTAAAACCGTATGGTTAGCCAAAATTTCGGTCTGCGATAGGCTTTTTTCTAGAAAATAAATTTTAAATTCATACGAAGAAACGCGACGAACAGCCTAACGAGAACGTCCTTATGAAAAAAACGCCGCTACTTAAAGAAGGCGCTGAAAAACGATGACATATCCCCCTCATTCGCCGGTCCGCCCCCAGGCGTTGGTTCTCGCGTCCCTTCTCTTCTTGACGCTCCTCCCCGCGTCAGTCGAAAAGGCTTGGGGACAAGCGCCGCGTTCAAACAATAGAATCCCCGCGCCCACCGTTCCGTCTCTTCGACAGACTCAAACGCCGCAACCGAGCGGCGCGGCGCGCGTCGGCGCCGCGCCTCAAACGAAGCCGACGCAGCCGCCAGCCGCGCCTCAAAAAGAATCCTGCGTTTTAAAATCTTCGCACTCGGTAGGTTCCGCAGACGTCGTCGAGGTCAGGATGGAAGCGTCGGGCGAGATCATACAGACGAGCAAAGAGGGCAAGACGGAACGCTCGGCGATGGAAGCCGTCGCCGGTTTCAAGTACGAGGAACGTTATACGAAATACTCGACAACGGGACCGATTCGAACGATTCGCCGTTACGAACGGGCTGGAATGAATCGCAAACTCGGAGCAAACGTCGCGCGCCCGCTCCTTGACAGTTCTCGAAAATTCATCGTCTCGGAATTTGACGGGAAGTCGACGCGGATTTATTCCGAAGGCGGTCCGATGAAAGACGAGCAGTACGCGCTCATCAACGAACTTCCTTTTAGCACGACGCTCTTGGATCGCCTTCTCCCCAATCGTGAGGTCAAACTCGGCGAAGACTGGGGATTGCCCGACGACCTCGTCGTCGCGCTTCTTGGAGTCGACGCGATTGAAAACAATACGCTTCGACTAACGCTAACGTCCGTTTCCGACGCGTTCGCCGAGGTTGAACTCTACCAAGTTGGCAAAAAAGACGCAAGCGGCAACGATGCCGTCAGCACCCTTGAATGCGCGTCTGAAGGCGCTAGCATTGGTCTGGATATCGAAGGAAAACTTCAATTTGACCTCGCCGCAAATCGTATTACATGGTTCGGACTCCACATCGACGAACGTCGTTCCGAAAGCGTGGCGACGCCGGGTCTGAAATGGTCGGCGACAATTAAAGTCAACGTCGCGCCTCTCGAAGAGCCCGATAAACTCGCGGACAAGGAAATTTCGGGCTTTGGAAACTCCCCGAAGCCTGAGCAACTCATGCTGTACTACAACGCTCAGAAGGGACCTTGGAAATTCCAACATTCTCGAGCGTGGAAGATGATCGAGGACGGCGATAAAATCACGTCTCTCTGTTATCTTAAAGGCGGCGAAGCGGTCGCTCAGTGCAACGTTCTTTCGAATGGCAAGATCGATCTTTCTTCTAAACCAACCCTAGAGGGTTATAAGGACGAAATCAAAAAAGGACTCGGAGAGCGGTTCGTCGAATTTAAACAAGACGCGTCGTACGAAGGACCAGGCGAAGTTTCGATTTACTACGTCGTCGCCGACGGTTACTACGACGAGCTTCCCTTCCGCTGGATATACTATCTCGTCACCGACAAGGAAGGCAATCAAGCGACAATCATGTTTGAACTCCGCGCCGATTTGCTCGATCAATACGACGATTCGGGCAATGAAATCGTAGAATCTTTCCGATTAGCGCCTCGTTCCGTCTTCGGCATGCGCGAGACGCTGGAAAAAGCCGACGACGCAACTTCCGACTCTAAAACGCCTAACGCAAACCAATAAGATCGGTTCCTGTCGATTCCTAGGCGCGCCGCAGCGTTCCGTTGCGGCGTCGCTTTCTATATAACGCGCGTCCCTCTCATGAAAAAAATCGAATCAAAGCTAGGAAGCAAAACAACTAGTTCGCGTCCTTCGCCACATAAACAAAAGGAAGAAACAGGCCAAAGGACTTCCGGCAACGCGGTAAAGGCTCCGAAAAAGAAAGTCGCCGCCGTCCGAAACTCTTCTGTCTCAAAGACGACGCTAAGCGCGAGAAAGCGACTTGTCGCGCTCGCCATTGAAGCCCTTAAAAAAGAGTATCCCGCTCCGAAATGCGCCTTAGAGTATGAGACGCCGTTCGAACTCTTGGTCGCCGTCGTTCTTTCCGCTCAATGCACAGACAAACGCGTCAACATGGTTCTCCCCGGACTTTTCCGACGCTTTCCAGACGTAAAAGCGTTCGCCGAGGCGCCCGTCGAAGAAATTGAACAGGCGATCCAAACGTGCGGACTCTACCGTTCCAAAGCGGCAAACCTCTCGAAGACAGCCAAGGCGCTCGTTGAAAAATACGAAGGAATCGTCCCATCCACTTTCGAAGAGCTTATCACGCTTCCCGGGGTCGGTCGTAAAACCGCCAACTGCGTTCTCGGCGTCGCGTTTGGCGTCGCCTCCGGATTCGTCGTCGACGCTCATGTTCTCAGGCTAAGTCAAAGAATCGGATTCTCCGACGAAACGACGCCCGAAAAGGTCGAAGACGATTTGAATCGTCTAACGCCGCGCGACGAATGGATTAATCTGAGTCACCGTCTCATCTATCTCGGGCGGCAGTACTGCGTCGCCCGTTCTCCCAAATGCGAGACGTGTCCTCTTGCGTCGTTTTGTCTGAAACGTTTTTGAAAAAGAGGTCTGTGAAATATGACGTCGTTGAAAATTCTAATCGCCGCCGTCATGCTCGTCTGTTCCAACACGTTCATGACGATCGCATGGTACGGTCTTCTCGCTCCAATGCGCGACAAGCCTTGGATCGTCGCGGTTCTTGCAAGTTGGAGCGTGGCGTTTTTCGAGTATTTGATCATGGTGGCGGCCAATCGACTTGGTTCCACCGTCATGTCGCTCTCGCAACTCAAGATTATGCAAGAGTCGATCTCGCTCCTCGTTTTTGTCCCATTTGCCGTCTTCATCGCAAAACAACAACTCAGTTGGAACTATCTTTGGGCGGGATTGTGCATCGTCGGCGCGGTGTTTTTTATTTTCAGATCTTGAATCGGCGAATCCTAATCGTACAATGAGGCCCGATTCGCCGTCCAGATTGCATCCCTTTCTTTATCCCGCGAGGAAAATAATGACGCAAACCAACGAAACATATTCGGCGCGAGGAATTCGCGCCCAAGAACTCTTTGCGCAGGGTTACAACTGTTGTCAATCCGTCCTTCTCGCTTTCGGCGACATGACTGGATTAGACGATAAAACGGCGGCTCGAGTCGCGTCTGGTTTCGGCGGAGGAATCGGAATGTTGCGCGACGTGTGCGGAACATTCACCGGCGCCTGCATGGCGCTTGGAATGATCGAAGGTTATGATCAACCGGGATCAAACGAGATTAAAAAAGAACTCTTCGCCAAAATTCGCGAATTTGCGGGTCGTTTCACCGACGATAACGGTTCGTATATTTGCCGCGAACTCAAAGGAATCGACCCTCCAAAGGAAAACGTCGGATCTTCGGCGCAAGAAAAATCGCCTCGTCGCAAGCGTCCGTGTCCGGAACTTTGCGCCTATTCCGCGCAACTTCTTGAGACGTTGCTTCTTGAACATGCAAACGACTAAATCTGAAGGATTAACGGTCTATAAACGCTAATGGGCGGCTCCGTTTTTTAACGAAGTCGCCCATTGTTCATTTGCGATTTGAACGGATTATCGGAGCAAGCGATTATTTCTCG
>CAMZHY010000371.1 GCA_947307005.1 uncultured Planctomycetaceae bacterium | reverse complement strand
TTTTCGATGACGTCAGACGACCATCCCCTTGTTAGGATCGTCAATATTTCGCAAGACCTCGAGCGCCGTCTCGAGGAACGATACGGCGCGACCGGCGACGGACTCGGGAAATTGCTAAAAAGCGTCGAGGAGAAGATTCCCGAGGTTATTCGTAGGAAAATCAGAACAATTAAAAAAATCCGAAACGACGCGGTGCATGAAGACGTTAATGTCGCTCAAGAAAGCGCCAACCGAGTTGACGAATGTTACCGTTATATCTTGATCGCGTTTTCCCATACGGACGCCGATCTCGAAGCCTTTGCGCAAGCGTACGATACGCTCGAGGGAATCGTCGACTATTATTCGACTTTTCTAGACGAGAAATATGGAACTAAACAGCAATCGACGTTGAACGCAAAGGTCGGAAGCGTCGAAAAAAGACTTCCCAAAGGGGTTTCTGGAAAATTACATAAGATCGCCGGCTATTTCAACAAAGCGACGTTTAATAACATTTCCGTCGCCTACGATAATCTTGAAGTGATCTTAAAGCTTGACCAAACGATCAAAAAGATTTTTCGGTATTCTGACAAACCCGACGGGATTCGTCAAAACAAGAGCGCGTCTCAACCCCAAAGACGTCCGTCTTCATCTTCTCCCGTCGTCCATAAGAATTACAACTCGCGTCGGACGAACAACGAAGCGGGCGTTAAAAGGAATCCCGTTCCGACGCCGAACTACCGATCGCCCAATTACGTCGTTCCTTCGTCGTCTTCGACCAAGATTGTCACATCGATTGCGCTCGGAGTCTTTATCCTCGTCGTCATTTTCGGCGTCGTCTGGCTTTGTCGAGTCATGGCGTCGTGAGCGAGTCGTTTTGCGCGAGCCGCAGCTTTTTTGAACGACAAACGCGTTCCCTTCGCTACGTTTGATTCACAATCGTTACAATTGAGTTCCCATGTCGCTATTCTTTAACAACGTAAGAAGTTTCGTCGGAGCTGCGACAATTGCTCTGTTCCTTGCCTTCACGTCCCCTCTTTTCGCCCAAGAGTTTCGATACGAAAAGGCGGTTAAAAAATACGAAGCCCAGAGCGAGCAGACGCCTCCGACTGCGGAAACGACGTTCTTCGCGGGAAGTTCCACCTTTACGCGCTGGAAGGAAATTCCCAACGACTTCGCGGAGTTTCACGCGATCAATCGCGCGTTTGGCGGGTCGCGCTTGACCGACTGGAACGACGTCGCGACGGCGCGGCTCCTCGCGCCTTACAAACCCAATCGGGTCGTCCTTTACTGCGGCGGCAACGACATAACGGGGGGCGCGACCGGCGAGGAGGTCGTGGAACGTTTCAAGATATTTCTCGCCGATCTTCGTCGATCAAACCCCGAGGTGAAAGTTCACTTTTGCGCGCTTCATTTCGCGCCCGTTTGTGAAAAGAATTGGGATAAGTTCCGTTATTACAACGACGCGGTCAAGAAGCTCGCCGACGAAGACCCAAATCTCTATTACGTCGATTTTGAAAACGCGATTCGCGACAAAGACGGCGCCGTGCGGGAAGACCTTTACCTACAAGACAGACTCCACCTAACGCGCGAGGGCGAAACGATCCTCGTCCCGATTCTCGTCGAGTCGATCAGGCGCGAGATCGACGACGCTTCGTCGGCAAATCGGTAATCCACGTTAGAAATTACGCGTAAACGCGAAAGAGAGGGCGCCCCGACGCGGGACGCCCTCTCTTATTTTACGTTGTCCGACGATCCTCTGAAGTCGTCAATAGTTGACGCGCCCGCTGATGAGAACGTCGGGGCCAACGATTTCGATCTTTTTATTGCGGAGCGTCGCCGCTTTCCGCATAAGCTCGCGACCGACGCCGCCAACCGCGACGACAGCCTCGCTTCCGCCGATAACCTTCGGCGAGACGAAAACGCGCGTCTCGTCGATGAGTTCGAGATCAAAGAAATGTCCCAGAAGCTCGCCGCCCCCTTCGACTAGAATATTGGTCATTCCGCGCTCGGCGAGATTCTCGAGGAGCAGCAGGAGTCGCTGTTCGTGCGTCGGCGCGTCGATCACCAAAACTTCCGCGCCCTTCGATTCCCAAAACTCTTTCTTGCCCTTCGGCGTATTCGGACCGAAGACGAGGAGCAACGGCACTTCGCGGGCGGTTAGCGCGAGTTCGGAGAAGACGGAAAGCGTCCCGCCGGAATCGACGACGATTCGGGTCGGGATTCTTTTCGGCGCGCGTCCTTCTGGAAGGCGAACCGTGAGTTTGGGGTCGTCCTCCATCGCGGTGCGGCTTCCGATGAGAATCGCGTCGACGGTCTCGCGCCATTCGTGCACGCGCAATCGCGCTTCTTCCGAGGAAATCCAATAGCTCGAACCGATGCGCGTCGCGATTTTACCGTCGAGCGTCATCGCCCATTTTCCAATGATCCACGGGCGTTTCTTTTCAAGCCTCGTCAGATACGGCAGATTGAGTTCGCGGGCTTCGTCGCCACAGACGCCGACTTCAACCTCAATTCCGGCGGCCTTGAGTTTCTCAACGCCGGAGCCGTTCACTTCCGGGAACGGGTCGAGCATGGCGACGACGACTCTTTTGACGTCCGCCGCGATGATCGCGTCGACGCACGGCGGCGTTTTGCCCTGATGAGAACAAGGTTCAAGCGTCGCGTAAAGCGTCGCGCCCTTGGCGAGATCGCCCGCCATATTGAGCGCGTTAATTTCCGCGTGCGCTTCCCCATAGCGCTGATGCCAGCCTTCGCCGACGATAAGCGCGTCGCCTTCTTCCTCGACCGAGGCGTCGGCGTTGGGTTTAATCTGACTGGATTCTTCTAACCCAAGGGTATTATCGTAATCCTCGCGAATAATCACGCATCCGACCATCGGATTGGGCTCGACCAATCCCTGACCGCGAAGCGCAAGGCGAAGAGCGCGTTCCATATAGATTTGATCTAGGTTCGAACTCATTTTTTCGCAACCGACCTTTCCAAGTTTTTGGCGATAACCGCCGCAATATCTGAGTAGCTGACGTTCTAGAACCGCTTGACGCGCGCTTGGGGCGTCCCTCGGGCGCGTCAAACGGAACGCGTCGATTATAAACAACCCAACTCCTAAAAACAAGAGACGTTGATTCCGGCGTTTTCCGAAAAAAAGACGAAAAAAGGGCGACAAGCTAAACGTCCGGGAGGGACGTTCGACCCGTCGCCCAATGTCGTTGGACGGAGAAAAGCCCGTCAAGTTTCAAAAGTTCGCCGCCGTTACGCGCCCTTTTCTCGCTCTCGTTCGCGTCGCAGTCGGATGAGGTCGGCTGTCGTTCTCAAGGAGCAGAATTTCGGCCCGCACATCGTGCAGTAATTCTCATTAGCGATCGTACCGTCGGGATTGAGCGTCGGATGAAGGCCTTTCGGACAGCCGGTTGGAATTTGATCCTTGGGCACGCCGTTCTTCGCAGCGTCTTCCGAGCGCGTTTTCGACGCGGTCGCCTGATCTTCGGGGTTGGTTCGCGCCTCCTCGTAATACTGCCGGGCGCGTTCCGGATCGAGCGCGAGGGAAAACTGTTTCTCCCAATCGAACGCCTGCCGGGCGCGCGCCATCTCGTCGTCGCGTTCCTGCGCGCCGGGACGTTTGAGCGCGACGTCGGCGGCGTGCGCGGCGATCTTGAACGCGACGCAGCCGTTGCGAACGTCTTCGAGGTTCGGCAGTCCGAGGTGTTCCTTTGGGGTGACGTAACAGAGCATCGCCGCGCCGTTGAAAGCGGCGACGGTCGCGCCGATCGCGCTCGTGATATGGTCGTAACCGGGCGCGATATCGCAGACGACGGGCCCGAGAACGTAGAACGGGGCGTCGAAGCACTCCTTCTGCTGGCGCTTCATATTGTCAGCGATCTGGTCGAGCGGCACGTGTCCGGGCCCTTCGATCATCACTTGGGTTCCATGTTCCCACGCGCGTTTCGTGAGTTCGCCCATGACGGAGAGTTCGCCGAACTGCGCCGCGTCGCTCGCGTCGTGAATGCAGCCGGGGCGCAATCCGTCGCCGAGGCTCCAGGAGACGTCGTACGCCTTCATGATTTCGCACAGTTCGTCGAAACACTCGTAAAACGGGTTTTCCGCGTTATGCGCGACCATCCATTTGGCGGTCAGGGAGCCGCCGCGACTGACGATTCCCATATATCGCGAGTCGATGAGGGGGATATGGCGCTGAAGCA
>CAMZHY010000370.1 GCA_947307005.1 uncultured Planctomycetaceae bacterium | reverse complement strand
AGGCCGGACGCGTTCAAAATCCTCGACTTGACGCCTCGAAAGGGAGAGATAAACAAATGCGTAATAAGGCGTTATTACTAGCTCTTACGGTCGTCGTCGCGTGCGGCGCCGGCCCCGTCCGCAACACGGCGAACGTCGGCGGGCAGGCGGCTCTTCGTCAGGCTGTTCCGCAGCCGTATGCGGTCGCGCAGGTCGCGTTCAAGGGTTCCGAAGGGACGACGATTCAGTGGGACGTCCTTCAGATCGGCGCTTTCGATTCCGTTCCCGTCGTCTGCAAAGACGCCAAGCCCGTCTTCCAGAACTTCCAGACCGCTCACAGCTATCGTCTGAAGCTCTCGAACATCCCCGGACGCGACGGTCTCACTCTCTATCCGACGCTCACGATTAACGCCGTGACCCCGCGCACCCGCGCTTATCTGGATCACAACGCGATTCCCGTTAAGTTCACGGAAAACGACTTCGACCAGATTGAAAACGGCAACTTCGTGACGAAGGTCATCTTCCTGCCTTCTCAGCAGTATCAGAATCTCGCGCTCGCGGGCGGCGTCGACACAATCGTCAACACGCAGCTTCCGGCCGGCGCCGACCCGATCGTCGAAGCGCAGAATCGCGGCGCGATTCTCGCCGTGATCCAGATCGGCAACAAGGATCTGTCGATCGAAGGTTCTAACTACGCGGGCTCCGAGTCCGCAGTCGTTCCGGGCGAGCAGATTCCGATCGCGGGCGTCAACGTCGCCGCTTGGGGAATCCCCGCGCCTCAGAGCGAGAAGAACATGACCGAACTTCCGACCGTTCCCGAGCCGACCCCGGAGCCGTTCTTCGTCCCCGAACGTCCCGTTCCGTCCACGAGCATTCCTGAAGTCGAAGGCGCTTGGACGCATCACTAATTCGGTTCCCTCCCGCGTCGTCTCCCCGTCTCTCCGGCGGCGACGACGCGGATCGTTCGCATCGTCGCGAGTCGTTTCCGCTCGACCCAGTCGAAAGTCGCGTCTCGCGACGGTCGTCGAGTTCCCACAAACGGCTCGCGTTTTTTCATCTCTAAACGACAGGGAAAAGGTCATGTTCCGCAATCGCCGAACTAGGCTTCTCGGTTCCGCCGCTTGGACGTTTTGGGGCGTCGCGTTTCTTGCGGTCGCTCTCTTCTGCCAGCCTCTCGCGGCTCAAGATTTCCGCAACGCCGCGCCCGGAAGGCCCTATCCCGCCAATCCGGGCCTGCGTCCGATTACGTCGCCGTCGATTCCGACGGGGCAAATCGGCGCGCTCCAATCGGTCGTCGAACGAGTTCGTCCGTTCCAGCCGATTCAGTGGAAACTGCCCGAAGGCGTTAAAGTCGCGGTCGCCCAGTCCGGTTCGTTCCGCGAGACGCCCGACGGCTCCAACGAATTCGCGTTGCAACTTGGCTCCGTCTACCGTTTCAAAATCTCCGGCGTCGCGACGTATCCCGGTCAGGCGCTCTATCCGACGCTGGAAATCATCGGCAAACTCAATCCTCCCGAAGGAAAAGAGTGGGATTTCCCCGTTGAGATCGAAGTTCCCATGCGCGACCTCGCGCTCGCGCTTCGCGGCAATTTCGTGACCCGCGTCGTTTTCGTCGAGAACTCGGAAAACGCCGCGAACGTTGACGCCGGAGATTCGAACGAAAGTCTCACGTTCGACGTTCCGCAGTCCGTCGATCCCGTCGTCGCCGCAGGCGTTCGCGGGCGCGCCCTTGCGATCCTGCGCATCGGTTCGCGCGAGCCCGACGGAGAACCGAACGCGGTCGATTCGTTCTTCTTTGGACTGCCGCCGGTCGAGTTCCGTCCCGCAACCAACGACGTCGCCGTTCTTGCAGGCGACGCTTCCCCCGTCCCTGAAACGGCTGGAACCGGAGACGAGTTCGCTATTCAGAACGCCGACGAAGAGCGGGATTCCGTCGTCGATCCGGTGATCAAAGCGGTCGACGAAGCGGTCGAACGTTTGGCGACGCCGAGCGAATGACCAGAGCAAGCGGCGACGCGCTGACGTGAAATCGACGCTCCTGTTGACCGCGTCGCGCGTCGAGTTTACAATCTTTTCGGAAGGAGGGACGATTGTCGTCCCTTCTTTTGTTTTATACCTGTCCGCCCTCCCCTCTCCTACGCTCCGCAAGTTCCATGACGAACACGTCAATCGAAGACCGGCGGTCGGCGGCGCGACTTAGTCGAACCGCGTTCCGTCTCGTTCTCGGGAGTCAATCTCCGCGCCGTCGCCAACTCCTCGACGGCGACGGTTATCGTTTCGCCGTCCTGCCCGCCGACGACGGCGTCGAGGAAAACGTTTCTCAACGCGACGTCAGCCCGCATGAATTTCCGCGTCTGCTCGCGCTCGCAAAGGCGCGAAACGTCGCCGAACGCCTTTGTAGCCAAGAGTCCCAGAATCGTCTTAATGCCGTTTCATTCCTTGAAGAGGACGACGCGAACAAGCCCTATCTCGTTTTGGCGTGCGATTCCGTCGCCGTGTGCCGCGGCGAGATTCTCGGCAAGCCCGACGATCGCGACGACGCGAAGCGGATGCTGACTACGCTCAGCGGCTCGCGCCACGAGGTCGTCACGGGCGTCGCGTTATGGCGCGTCGATCGCGAGGATTACGCTTTTGGTCCGGCGGAAGAAAAGCTTACGGTTTTCGTCGAAACGTCTGTTCTTCAAATGGAAGAGCTTTCGTCCGCGAAACTGGAAGATTATCTCGACGGCGGACTCTGGCAGGGCAAGGCGGGCGCGTTCGGGTATCAGGACGGAGTCGATTGGCTTGAATTGATTTCCGGGAGCGAATCGAACGTCGTCGGACTGCCCCTCGAGGCGCTCGCCGAGACGCTGACGCGGCTCTTTTAGCGTATACTTAGCCCAAAACACAGAACGAAAGAGGACTGATTCTATGAAAGAACGATTCACAAGACGCGAATTTCTCACGACGCTCGAGGCGATCGGGCTGACGGCGGCGCTCGACGGTTTCAACTGGTCCAAGGCCGCGGAGGATTCCGCCGCCGCGCTTCGTCCGAAGAAAGTTGACGCGTTGGAGAACGAGCCCGTTATTACGATCGCGCACTGTTGCGATCCGCAACTCGGGTTCGGAGAGGCCGCAACCCCGGAAGAAGCCTACGCCGCCGACCTTGCTCGACTCAAGAAAGAAGTCGAGCTTTTGAACGAACTCAAGCCGGATCTCGTCCTGTATGCGGGCGACATGACGAACAATTGGAAAGAGGTCGCGAAAGACTGGCCGGAAGTTCTCAAAACGATCGAGGCGCCCGTTCTCGTCGCGCCGGGCAACCACGATATTCCCGATCCGGTAAAGGCGCCCGTCGTCAAGACCTTTACCGACGTCTTTGGCAAAGAGTACGATTCGGTCGTCTTGAACGGCTGGAAGATCGTCGCGTTCAACTCGCAATACGTCCGTCCAACTGAGGAGAGAGCGCTCTACGACGCGCAGGTCGAATGGTTCCGAAGCGAACTCGAAAGCGCGAAGGCGGCGGGATTGCGTTCGATCGTCGCGTCGCACGTGCCCCCCTTTGTCAAGTCGCTTGACGAGAAGGACGAATACTTCAACTTCCCCGCGACGTTGCGTCAGACGTTCCTCGACTACCTCGTCGCCAACGACGCGACCTTCTACCTCGCCGGACACACTCATACGACGCTCGAGCGCGACTATCTCGGAACTCCGATCCTCAACGGCGAGACGACCTCCCGCAATTTCGACCGCCGCGACTTCGGATTCCGACTCCTCAAGATCGACGAAAAACTCAACTATACTTGGGATTTCATCGAGGTCCAAAAGAACCCCGCCGGCGCCGCAAAATAACCGTATAACAATCGCCCGATAGCCACCAAATCACACGATAAAACTCCTTCGAATTGGAAAAGAAAAAACTAAAAAACGCCGGAAGAACCTCCTCTCGCTCGGAGACGTTCTTCCGGCTTTCTATTTTCACGTCGAGCGACTACGAAGCGAACATCCTAAACGACGCGCCAATCGCCGCTTGCGAACAAGTTCGCGCTCCGTCGAACAAGCTAAACGCGAGAAATTACGCCGCTTTCTGCGCAACGAGCTTCTGGACGTTTTTAAGGGACAACCCCGTCAGCTCGGCGATCTCTTCAACCGCCATCCCGCCGCGCTCGAGCAGTTTCAAGGCAATTTCAACTTTGCTCTTCTTTTCTCCTCGCTTTTCTCCCTTCTCGATTCCTTGCTCGAT
>CAMZHY010000369.1 GCA_947307005.1 uncultured Planctomycetaceae bacterium | reverse complement strand
AGCGTTCTTGGAATAGGGGTTGCCGTCATTGTGAGAATGTCGACAGTTGTTCGAAGTTGTTTGAGGCGATCCTTATGCTTAACGCCAAACCTTTGTTCTTCATCGATTACGACTAGCCCTAGTTTTTTAAACTCAACGTCTTTAGAAAGCAGCCTATGAGTTCCAATCACAACGTCCATCTGACCGTTGGCGAGTTTTTTAAGAGTTTCAGTCTGTTCCGCCGGCGTTGAATAACGAGATAACGTTCCTATAGAGACGGGTATAGTCGAGGCGCGCGACAGCAACGTGGCGTAATGCTGCTCGACGAGAACCGTCGTCGGCGCAAGAATCGCAGCCTGACAACCACCTTCTACGGCCTTAATTACAGCGCGCAACGCAACTTCTGTCTTTCCAAAACCGACGTCGCCGCACAGGAGACGATCCATTGGACGTCTGCTTTCCATATCCTTTTTGACGTCTTCAATCGCCGTTAATTGATCCGGCGTCTCACGGTAAGGAAACGCCGTTTCGAAATTGCGTAGGAAATCGCCGTCGGCGGGAAATTCGACGCCCTCAAGAGAATCTCGAAGCGCCTCCATTTCAAGCATCTCTTGAGCGTAAGCCATTATCGATTTCAACGCCGCCGTCTTTTTGGCGGTCCATGCTTTACCGCCATATTTGGATAATTTGACCTTATATCCGGCGACTCCGACATAACGTTGTACTTTATAAATGTGAGAAGCGGGAATACTGACGACGACGTTTCCTGCAAACTCAAGATTAAGACTCTCTTCAATCTGATTTGACTTCATAATTGTCGTCATCCCCTTATACCGGGCGACGCCAAAATCTTCGTGGACAACGTAGTCGTTAACCTTTAATTCCATAAAAGAATCTACGGTTCGACTCAGCGCTTTTTTGTTTCCTCCGCCCCGAGTTCGACGCGAGATCACTCGACCAAAAAGCTGGTCTGATCCTATAAAAACCACGGAAACAGACGTAGATCCCCTATTTCCCCCAAGGGGATCGTCGGGTGCGACAAGAGAAGCGTCTCGCCACTCAAATCCTTCTCTCAACGAACCTACGGGAAATGAAACCGTATCGTTCAATCCTGGATTCTGATTTTCAAAAGTAGACTGCATACGACGTTGTTCAGTTTCAGAACCGCAGACAATAAACACCTGCGTCACTCCTTCGGTTTTCATAACCGCCAACGTTTTTTCAACGTGACTGAAATCCCCTTGAAGCTTATCCACTGTCACAAACTGACCGTCGTAGGTTTCGCTCGCATATTCGTCTCCAGACGCAATAACCGCGCAATGGACGACTGGACGACGATAAAGAGCGTTCATTGTTTCATATACGAACGAGGCCGACGCATCGCCCAAATTAGGCGAAAGCAAACGAATAGTTTCAGATACGGCTTTAGTCGTCTCTACGAAGAGAATCAGCAAATCACTAGGCAATCGATCGGTAAAGCGAGATTTAACATCGTTGCCAGCAGATATTTTAGTAATCGAAATAGAATCAAGTTTATCCCCGTCTACTGAAAGCTGACTAACAACGTCAAAATTGCGAATTGAATCGATCTCGTCCCCAAAAAATTCAATTCTGACAGGTTTTTCCCAATCGGTCGCGAAAACGTCGACAATATCGCCTCTAACAGAGAATTCGTTAGGAAGTTCGACTGCAGGAACGGATTCAAATCCATTCTGATTAAGCCAATGAATCAGTTTATCGCGATCAAATTCCTTCTTCTTATCCAATCTGATGGAATCCGTCGAAATTGCGCTTCGAGAAGGAACGGACTGAATAATGGCCGGTAAAGACGTCACAACAACAAGCGACTCCGTTGGCGCTTCGTCAAAACGTTTCAAGACGCGAAGGCGTTTTCCGTGATTCTCATCGTCCGCTAAGGAAATATCGTCTTTTGATTTATTTGCTGATTCAGAAATAACGGGATACGTCATGACTGAAACGTTCGTAAAGGACGAGATATCCTCCGCAGCTCTTTCGACGTCGCCAACATTAGGAAGAACCACGAGAATCGGGCGACTCGTGTTATCAGCTAAACAACCGCCTATTAACGCGTAAGAACTACCGGCGCAACCGTTCCATAGAAAAGAAGCGCCCTTGCCGATTGTCGCAAGCATTTGTTGAAACCCTGCCGAGGCGACAAATCTATCCTTAAGCTGATTCAAATCCATCTTCATTTTTCTACCAAGCCTCCCCGCGAGCTAGCCGCTCCTCAACGCCCTTCGTCCATCCCTCAAGAAACAAACAAACCGCGCCTCAATCAGTAAAACAACGCCTTGCCAAAAGAAAGAAGTCGACGAAACGCGGAGAAATTTTAACGCCTAACCCTGAGGACGTCCAGCAAGACCGAGAGAAAATATCGCCAAAAAAAGCTGGAGAACACTTGTTCTCCAGCTTGCGCATACGTTCAATTTTGCTTAAGCAATCAGTTGACGGCGGAGACTACCCAACGATGGAACTTCTTAAGCTTCAATCCCGCGTCTTCGGCGACCTTACCGACTGTCTTGCCAGACTCGACGATATAGTCTTGATTTTCGAGGCAAATTTCCTTGAGAACGGCGTTCACGCGCCCCTCGACGATTTTCGCGAGGATATTTTCAGGCTTGCCTGCGTTAGCGGTGCGAGTCTGTTCCTCGGCAATCTCGCGCTCCTTCTTAAGAACTTCAGGATCGAGAGTTGCAGCATTAACCGCCTGGGGATTCATCCCGGCAATCTGCATGGAAATATTGTTCGCGACTTCAACGTTATCGCCTTCTACTTCAAGGATGACGCCAAGACGCGCGTCATGATGAACATAGGAGCCAGTCGGACCTTCAACGCGAAGAATTCTAGGAATCTTAAAAACTTCGCGAATCTTGTTCATGAGGTCGTCAAACTGGAGTTGCAAATCGCCTTGAGAAAGAAGTTCCTCAACAGACGCGGCGCCGGGACCTTCGGCGAGTTGTTTGGCAAGCGCGTTCGCCAGCGCGACAAACTGATCGTTCGCTGCGACCGGAGCGGACTCGCACTGCAATTCAATCATCGCGGTTGCGTTGTCGCCCTTAAAAATAGCAATGCGTCCCTCTCCGGTCTCTCGATCGGTACGAGAACTCATCTTCGCTTTGCCAGACTTACGAAGCAACTCAATCGCCTTATCTTCGTCGCCTTCGGCTTCAACAAGCGCTTTTTTGCAGTCCATCATAGGAAGCTGCGTACGGTCGCGGAGCGACTTAACCATCGCGGCGGTAATATCGGCCATATCATTCTCCTAAAAGGATGTGGTTCAAAATTTCACAAGGGCGCAAAGACTCGTCGATGAAAATTCGCGCCCCTCAGGCTCAATCTGGATCATTCAGCGGCAGACTTTTCATCCGCAGCGTCAAGCGCCTGCGCTTCTTCGCTAGCGTTCGCGTATTTGTTCGCCTCATGTTCTTTAACGCCGGCGGCAACCGCGTCGGCAAGATAAGAAATGATGAGATCGATCGAACGAATAGAATCGTCGTTGCCGGGAATCGGAAGATCAACTTCGTCGGGATCAGAGTCGGTGTCAATTAAGGCAATCGAGACAACGCCCAGTTTACGAGCTTCACGGACGGCGTTTTTCTCTTTGCGAGGATCGACGACGACCATCGCGGCGGGATAACGATCCATTTTACGGAGACCGTTAAGGTTACGGTACATTTTGTGATATTCGCGAGCAAGCGAAGCCTGCATCTTTTTAGAGTAGGTCTGGAGGATTTCGCCTCCCATGACAGCCTCAAGTTCCTCAAGACGTCGCAGACGACTGCGAATCGTCTCGAAGTTAGTGAGCGTGCCGCCAAGCCATCGCTCAGAGATAAAGGGCATCCCGCAACGCTCCGCCTGGGTTTGAATCGTCTCCGAGGCCTGACGCTTCGTTCCGACAAACAGAACAAGATTGCCTTCGGCCGCAACCTGCTTCAGAAATTTCTTTGCGCGAAGAAGACCACGCACAGTCTCGCGAACGTCAATTATGTGGATCAACTTGCGACGTCCATAGACGTAAGGACGCATCTTCGGGTTCCAGAGACTCGCGCGATGTCCAAAATGAACGCCCGCCTCAATTAACGCTTTGATAGAAATATCAGCCATTTGAATCCTCGTCGCGCCGTCGTTCGGCACGTCGCTACAAACCCTTGAAAGGGTCTCATGCAACGTTTAAGCGGCGCTACAACAGTTGTGGATCACGCCGAAGCG
>CAMZHY010000368.1 GCA_947307005.1 uncultured Planctomycetaceae bacterium | reverse complement strand
GTTGGCGAACCCCCTTGAAAACCTTTCCTTCGGATTTGGATCGCCGTTTAAGACGGCGGAGTCTGCGGTTGGCGTTTCTGAAGGAGACGTTGTCGAAACGGCGGGATTTACATTCAAGGTCCTCGAACTCCCAGGTCATTCCTGCGGACATGTCGTCTATGTTCTGGAGACGGACGAACGCCCTGTCGCTTTTTGTGGAGACGTTATTTTCGCAAACGGAATTGGAAGAACAGATTTCCCAGACGGTGATTATTCAACGCTCATACGTAATATTCGCGAAAAAATTCTTGTCCTACCGGATGAGACGCTCTTATGTTCTGGGCATGGTCCTTTGACAACCGTCGCAACGGAAAAACAAAGCGTCTTTTTCTCATAGAATTAAATTCCAACGGGTTGTCAAGCGGTCTCGTCCGCAAATGAAAGAGGACGTTGGTGAGGAAGCGTCAATGACGGTCAAGCGATTACTTGAAATTAGCTCTTCCGGAGATCCTAGGACTCCGATTCAATTTAAATTTTTGTGTTGGCTGTTTCTCTACGCTTCCATTGCGTTTGTCGCTTCGTTAATCGTCTCGCTTGCATTCGCTACGGTCGCGGCGCGAAAAGAGGTTCGACAGGCTATCCAAAGCAAAATTACAGACGCTTACGAACACTCTAAGATATCCAACGACGCTTTAAAAACCCTAAAGAACAGATCCGCGCAAATCGGAATTCAAAGGGCCCGCGCGCTCGCGCTTCTCCTTCAATCGGATCCTTCGATTATCGTGGAAGGAGATAACGAGGCGACGACTATCAACCTCGGAAAAATTGCGAGACTCGTCAGAGTTGACGAAATTGACGTTGCGGACGAAAACGGGTTCATTATCGCTTCGTGGCCGACTGGCGCGACGGAGATCGGTTACAACATGGGAAACGGCTCGGAGGCAAGAGAATTTCTCTCGATACTCAAATCGCCTGATCTTGAAATTTCCCAAGAAGTTAGACCGACGGAAGGTTCTAACGATTCAAAGCTGTACCAGTTTTCAGCGGTAGCGCGACGTGATCGCGCTGGAATCGTCGAAATAGGTTTCAGAGCGGAAAATGTTGAAGAAGCGTACAGGCTTGCCAACATCTCAAACTATATCAGTTCAGTAGTTGGATACGACGGATTCCTCTGGGTATATCAGGATCCCAACCACCTCCCAACCAAGCGGATTTCCGTTGCCGAACAATCCGACTCGACGACCCCGAAAGACTCCGGTAATTTGAACGCCGCCGTCATTCGTGAATACCAAGACGGTCAAATCTCGGGACCTAAATTTACGCAATCAAGCGTCGAGGAACTTCAAAAGCTGCCCCCAGAAAAAGTTGTCGTTCGCAGACTTCGGGACCTTGTTTCTGAAAAATCTACTCCCTATGTCGTTTTCGCTCAGGATCTTCGTTTAGAAGAAAACGATTCTCCTTATCGTTTCGTCGGCGGGATATCCCAGCAGGAAATTTATCGTTCAAGAAGGATGCTGGTCAATCTCTTAGCGCTGGCAAACTTTATCGTTTTTTTCACGGTTTTCACCCTCATTTCCAAATTGGTTAAGCGTCTTATTGTCGACAGCGTTTACGCCGTAAATGAATCTCTAGAAAAGATTACGAAAGGCAACCTGAACGAACGCGTAGACGTCAAGGTTTCAAGAGAATTCGTCGATCTTTCTAACGGCGTCAACGCCACTGTCGACTCCCTTAAACAAGTCGTCGACGAAGTCAAACGGAGCGTCGAACGAGAACTCGTCCTAGCCAAAAAAATTCAAGAGGCGTCGTTGCCCGATATCGAACGGCTTTATTCGGATCGGGTGGAATTCGACGTTTGCGCTAAAAACCGTCCAATGCGTAGCGTTGGCGGCGACATGTACGATTTCTTTTATCTCGACTCCGAAAACATTTTATTCTACATTGCGGACGTTTCAGGTCACGGAGTTCCTGGCGCGTTGATTATGATGAAGACGATGGCGCTCGTTAAGAACCTCGCTCTTTCGGGATACCCTTTAGAAAAGGTCGTAGAGTTCACAAACGCCTCGCTCTCGGAAAATAACGATTCATCGTTCGTCACAGGCTTTTTCTGCGTCATTAATCTCAAGACGGGCGATCTGACATACGTCAACGCGGGACACAACAGTCCGTTCATTCGCCGAGGTTCGGAGGAATTCGTCGAGTTTACGCCCGAAATTAACCTCATCCTCGGAATTCTCCCTGAAGCGGAGTATGTTAGTCAAACCATTAAACTAAACCCCGGAGACGTTTTCGTCCTATTCACAGACGGAATTACGGAAGCGACAACTCCGTCAATGACAGGCTGCTTTGAGACAGACAACGCGCTGAGCGTGCTAAACGGGTTGCCACGCGATGCGACCGCAAAAGAAAGCGTCGAGGCGTTGTTCGAGGCTGTCTCGAAATTTACTAACTACGAAGAACCATCCGACGACGAGACAGTTCTCTTCTTCCATTATTTACGTTCATCCAACTGACGCTTGGCGTTCCCCGCTTTCACGCCTTCCGCCGACGTCGTAATAGAACTACCGTTTTAGGAATTGAATCGGGCAAAACATGTCCTTCGAAGAATCGCTGAAAATTCCTTCTGGAGACGCCTCCTATAAACCAATGCGGGAAGCTTTCCTGCGAAGACTATGTCTTTGCGCTGCGTTTGCTTTCCTAGGTTCCCTTCTCGTCTCGATTATGCTGGAGGATCATAGTTGTCGTAGGGAAATAAAACGTGAAATCAATTCTAGAATCGCGGAAAACAACGAAAGCATTCAAAGCGCTAGAAGCACGGCGGAACTGTTTGTTAAAGTTAACGAGGCAAACGCGCGAATTGACGCGTCGGTCGTAGCCAAGCTCGCGGCTAACGCCCCCGATATTTTATCCTCCGACGAGAAACTTGCAGAAATCGCGCAAAAGCTCCATTTTTCGGAAATTTACTTCATAACGTCGGAAGGCGTCGTCGACGCTTCTTGGCCCGAAAAGATTGTTGGCGTCAACGTTCTAAAGGACGAAGGTTACGATAATCTTAAAAAGATATTTGAAACTCCTATTCCACGCGTCGCGCCTAGAGTAAACGTCGATTTCAACGACGTCCCTTCGATAGTCGAAACAGCGACCGTTCGTAGCGACCGCGACGGAGTCGTTATCGTCAAATTGGGCGACTTCTTCGCCCTTTCCTCGGATCAGATCGCCGAAGCCTCAAAACCCTTAGACGTCCCTATCAGTCATTCTGGGCGTCTCTATTTCTTTTCCAAGTTCCCCAAAGACAATCCTTCTCGCCCGATCGATCCACGAGAAATCACCGGATATGACGATTTCCCCGACCTTGTAACGCTACCCTCGGACACGACGACGATTAGAATCTTTAATCGTCGCGTCTTCTACGTCTACGCCCAACGAACGTTTGATGGAATCTACGTCGGATGGATTCCATATCGCGATCTTTTGAACTCGAAGATACTTGAATTAACCCTCATATGTTTCTGCAACTTTGTGGTTTTTCTTGCCATCTTCTCTCTGGTTTCGCTCTTTATCCAAAGGCTTTTTGTCGACAGCATTTACGCCGTCAATAAATCGCTCGACAAAATCACCGCCGGAAACCTGGATGAAAAAGTCAAAGTTAGCGCGTCAAAAGAGTTTGTTGAACTCTCAGACGGAGTCAACACCACGGTCGATTCGCTTAAGGAAGCGGCGGCAGAGGTCAAAAGAAGGAGCGAAGAAGAACTTACGCTTGCGGGCAATATCCAACTTGCGTCGCTTCCTAGACTCGAGAAGATTTACACGCGTCACCAAGTCTTCGACGTCTACGCCGAGGCTCGACTACACGCCGGAATCGGCGGCGATATGTACGACTTTTTCTTTGTCGACGATTACAACGTCGTGTTTTACGTCGCCGACGTCTCGGGGCGCGGCGTAGCGGCTTCTCTCGTTATGATGAAGACGATGACGCTTGTCAAAAACTTCGCGCTTCAAGGCGCCGACCTTGATACCGTCGTAACAAATGTAAACCAACATCTCGCCGACAACAAAGAATCTATTTTTGTTTCTGGATTGTTCCTCGCGCTCAATCTCCGAACCGGCGATCTAAAATACGTCAACGCGGGTCACGTCCCTCCCATTATCCGCCGAAAAGGCGGTCGCTTTGCTGTCGGCGCGCTTGAGCGTCAACTTGCTCTCGGACTTGTTTCCGATCAAACCTACCATAGTTCGTCTTTGACGTTCCTTCCTG
>CAMZHY010000367.1 GCA_947307005.1 uncultured Planctomycetaceae bacterium | reverse complement strand
ACGCCGATTTCAAGGACTCGACTGGAGCAGCCGATTTCGCGATCGACGACGTAGTCGTTTTCTCGGAGGAATTCGGCGATCTCCTTTTCCAGCGCGTCGAGTCGTTCTTCTTTCGTCCCGGAGGGCGCGGGACGAACGAGCGTCTCTTCGCCGTTTTCCGCGTAGTTGAGATAATCGCGCAGGAGTTTGACGCCGACCGATTTCGTTCCCGAGAGGTTAATGTCCGCATGGCGAATCGACGAGACAAGCTGGACGTTCTTCTTCGCGCGCGTAATCGCGACGTTCAGACGCCGCTCGCCCCCTTCGCGGTTGAGCGGTCCGAAGTTCTGAATGAAGCGTCCGTCGGAACCCTTCGCGTAGGCGACGCTGAAGATGATCGCGTCGCGCTCGTCCCCTTGGACGGTTTCGAGGTTCTTGACAAAGAACGGTTCGGGCGCGTCCGCTCTAAAGAAGCTTTCGAAGTCCGGTTTCTCGACGCGTTTTTTCGTGATCAGACTGTCGATGAGCTTCTGCTGCGCGTTGGAAAAGGCGACGACGCCGAGGCTGCGGTCGGGATAGTTTTCGATACTTTCAAAGACAAGCTCGACGACTCTCTCCGCCTCTTTGCGGTTCGTCTTGGTCTTGCGGTCGAAGACGCCGCCGTCGACGTGATAAAAATCGACGCCGATTCCGTCGGGACCGCGATCGATCGCCGTCGAGGGGAACGTTGAAAGTTCTCCTTCGTAGAAGTTGACGTTCGAGAAGGCGATGAGTTGTTCGTAGCGGCTTCGATAGTGCCACGAGAGCCTTTCCGACGGGAACGCGGCGCCGCTGACGTCGAGGATCGACTCGAAATCGGCGACTTCGTCGTCCTCGTCGTCTGAGGATTCGATCGCGGCGTTGAAGAAGTTGGTCGGCGGCATCTGTTTGGAGTCGCCGACGACGATCAGCTGCTTCGCGCGGTAAATCGCGCCGAGCGCATCCTGCGGGAAGACCTGCGACGCCTCGTCGAAGATCACGACGTCGAATTTGATTTTGTCGGGGTCGAGGAGCGAGCTGACGCTCAGGGGCGACATGAGGAAGCACGGTTTGAGCGTCTGAATCAGCTCGCCCGCCTCCGCGAGGAGTTTGCGCACCGACGCCTGCTTGCGTTTCTTCTGCCCTTCGCGCTTTAAAAACGCGACCGAGCCGCCGCCGGCGATAAGGTCGAGGTTCGGGCGTTTCCGCGACAGCTCCGCCCTGATTTGAACCTTGCTGATTTCGTACTGCGTTCTGTCTTTTTTCGCAAAGATTTCGACCGCCTGGTCCTGTCGCGCTCGCGTGAAGGAGGCCAGCGTCGGGTCGGCGGCAATCGCGGCCTCGAGCCATCGGCGATAGAAGACCTTGCGGAAAGCGTCGGACGTCGCGTCGGGCTTGACTCCGTTTCCGAGCGCCGCGTCGACGAAAGCGCGGAGGGACGCCGCGTCGAGTTGACGCAGGACGCCGGAAAAATCGAGCCACGCGCCGAGCTTGTCGAAGTTTTCGAGAATCCCGGTCAGCTTTTGGCGACATTCGTCGAGACTCTTTTTCTCGAAGCTAAAGGCGTCGGCGTCGAACTGCGCGGCGACTTGGGCGACGACGCCGTCGACTGGTTTGAGCTTCGCCGCAAGCGCGTCGGCTTCCCCTTTGAACGCGGCGCGGCGCTCTTGATTTACGGCGTCGGACGTCGAACCCGGAGCGCCGAGGTCGATTTTGTCGCCCTTGGCGTTTTTCTCGAACGTCCGCGACGTCTCTTGGAGTTCTTTGAGTCGTTCGGCGGCTTCCTTCGCGTCCTTGTATTTCAGCGCGCCGGGGTTCTTCATATGCGGCTGGAGTTTCTCGACGAGTTTGCGGTAATCGCCGCTAAAGAGTCGGGAAAAGACGGACTTGAACTTAACCGCGAACTGGAAATTCAGGTCGTTCCCATCGAGACCGGCGGTAAAGAGCGTCTCGGAAAACGTTTCGGAGAGCTGATTTCTCAGCGTTCGAATCTTGTCGATTTCTTCCAAACGCGCGCTGGCGTTTGCGACGAGATTTGCGACGTCGCCGTCGCTATAATTCGAGGACGCGACGTAGGGATCCGCGAGGAACGCGAGGAGCTTTTGGAGATTGCGCGCGTCCGCAAGGCTCGGTTCCCTCGTCCCGTACTTGTCTTGGAGCGTCGCGACGACGGACGCAAGGGCGTCGAAGCTTTGGGCGAGCGTCGCGACGTCGGACTTCAGGCGATTCTTTCGGTCGAAATCGAGACTCTGGGCGGCGAATCCGAACCACGCGCTTTGTCGGTAGTCGTCGCCGAGGTCGGGCGCGTACGCCGCGTATTCGTCGAGGAGCCGCGTCGATTCGAGGAGGTAGTCGCTCCCTTTGGAAAGAACGTCGGGGATTGAGAAGTCGACGTCGCGCGATTCGCGTCGCTCGGAGAAGCGTTCAAGAATCTGGAAGACCGACAGACCGATCGGCTCGCGTTTCTTGTGGAGCGCTTCGACGTAGGCGTCGAGTTTTTGAAGCGCGTCTTTCTTCTGGCGAATCTCTTCCTCCGCATTGGCGGCGACGGAGCTTTTCGGCGTCTCGAGCGTCTGAACGAGTTCCTCGATCACCGCCTTTTTGTTCGCCTTGAAGCTGTGCAGTTCGAGGCAGAAATCCTCGAGTCCGACCTTGTCGAGTTTGTTGAAGACGACGTTGAGCGCCGCCTGCTTCTCGGAGACGAAAAGAACCTTCTTCCCGTCGTAGAGACATTCGGCGATCATGTTCGTGATCGTTTGGCTTTTGCCCGTTCCCGGAGGGCCTTGCAGGACGAAGCTCTTGCCGCTCTTCGCCATCTCGACGGCCTTCATCTGGCTGGAGTCCGCGTCGACGACCGTATGAAGTTCGAGGAGCGGATTCGCAAGAGGCCTCGCCGCCGGCGCCTCGCGCGTTTCAGGAGTCGCGAGACCGACGAGCGCGCGAACGACGTTGTTCTGGAGAATCCGGTCGGCGTTCGCCTTGAGGTCTTCGTACATCGCGAGTTTGAGGAACGAAAAGATTCCCAGTTTGCACTCGCGGACGATCTCCCATCCGAGGTTGCCGACGACTTCGGCGACCTTCGCGAGATAGGATTCCAGCGTTTCGTCGTCCTCGAAAGGAGGCAGGGACGCGCCGAATTCGGTTTGCAGCTTATAGCTGAAGGTCGGGTTGACGACGACGTCGTCGTCGTTGATCTGGATCTTGACGGGGTCGACGACGGAGCCCGTGAGGACGTCGACGTGAACGAGGAGAATCGGAGCGCGATAGAAGACGTTCGGGTCTTTTTTATCGTTCCAGCGGACAAACCCGAAGGCGAGATACGCGGCGCTCACGCCCGTTTCCTCCTGCAACTCGCGCGCCTTCTTCGCGACGCCGCGGAGCGCCGCGATCGGACCGATCTTCGCGGAATAGAAGAGCAGACTCCGGGAGTTGACTTTGCTCGCGAAACGCCGGAGGTACTCCTCCTTGCGGCTTGCTTGAGATTGTTCAGAAGCGGCTTTCGCGGAGTTCGGCGCGTCGTCGGGCGCGGGGTCAACGGGGGAAGATTCGTCGGAAGCGGAAGCGTCGGCGGCGTTTTCATCGGAAAGGGCGCCGTCTTGCGAAGTTTCGCTTGAAGCGGAGTCGTCGCGCGGCGTCGCGTCTTGCGGCGGCTCGGTTGGAGCGGAATCGTCGGACGCCGTTTCGCCGTCTCCCGTCTCGTCTGCGTTGAAGTCGTCTTCGATCTTAGGGTCGTAGACGTCGAAGACATGCCCGACCTCGCATTTGGAAAAGACTTCCTCGACGGAGGGAACGACCAGCTCCGCCGACGTGTACTTCGCGTCTTTGAAATTCATGAGGTTGTTTCTTTTGCCCGTATCGAGCAGCTTCTCGATCCAACGGTCCAACTTACGCCGCCCCGCCGCCGGATCTTTCGCGCCCGTCGAACCGCTTTCCGCCGTCGATTCGTCGTCTAGAGAAATTTCGTCGTCGAGCGTGATCTCGTCGTCAAGCGTGATCTCGTCGTCTCGCGTCGCCCCCGGATTAATATCCATCGCCGTCCTCTCGTGTTTGATTAGGATCGTTTGCCGCTTCAAACCGCGCTTCGATCTTGCGCGATTTGCGAAAGGGAAGCGTTTTGAAATCCTTCCCTTGTCCGCGTTTCATTTTAGTCAGACCGCAAGGAGGATTCAACGGCGATTTATGAGGGAAGCGCGACGTTTTTTGCGGACGCGTCGAAAGTCTTGACTTCGCGTCGCTAAC
>CAMZHY010000366.1 GCA_947307005.1 uncultured Planctomycetaceae bacterium | reverse complement strand
CATGCGAGGAGCGCGCGGTCGGGCATGACCGGACCGACGAACGGTTCCGTCGCAAGCTGGGAGAAGACCGCGTCGAGACGCGCGTCCGCCGTCGCCGACTCGGCGAAGAGCGGGGCGTTCGCGTCGTCGAGCGTCGAGACGGAACCGAGTTCTACCGTAATTGGGTCGAGGGCGACTCCCTCCTGACCGTCGAGATACAGGATCGGCGCGAAGACGCCCGAGGTCGCGTAGATGTGCGAGAACGTCCGGCTCATGCTCAGACCGACGAAGGAGGCCGGTTCGGAGCCGTCGTTCCAGTCGATCGTCCAGCGACTGAACGCGTCGGCGTTCGATTCGACGACGACGGAGACCGCGCAAACGCCGCCGACCTTTTGGACGTTTGTCGCGGCGGAGAAAGACGGTTGCGTTCCGACAATCTCGTACTGGACGACCTTCGACCAGTCGGATTCGGCTTTGGCGTCGGACGCGACCGCCTTGACGCGCGCCTGAACGACGTCGCCGACGCTAAAGTTCGCGCCCGCGAGCGCGCCGAACGGGGTCGCGAAGACGCCGGCGGACGTCCATTCTTCCGCGCCTTTGACGCGATATTCGACCGCGTACTTTTGGGCGGGGTCGGAGGTCGACCAGAGGACGACGAGTTCGCCGGAATCGGCGACGCCGAAGCGCGAGATCGTCGGCGCCGCGTAGACGGGCGCGTTCGGATCGGAGAGCGCGAAGGGGAAGCTGATCGAACAGGAGAAGATTTCGCCCGGCTCTCCTTCGGAGTTCGACGCGACGAGCCTGACGCCTTCGTAATATCCGATCGACCCGTCGGAGGAGCCGACAAGGTAGTCCGCGATTCCGTCGCCGTTTGCGTCGAACGCGAAGGGGCGCGACCGCATCGGTCCGCCGAGCGTAATCGGCTCGCCGGACGCGTCGAGGAGGGGCGTCGCCGTCCTGAATTTCGGATTCGCGTTCGTTCCGGAGTTCAGGTAGACGAGCATGGCGCCCGACGTGTTTCCCGTAACGACGTCGAAATATCCGTCGCCGTTGACGTCGGCGATCGTCGGCGCGGAGCGACCCGTTTCGACGGCGATTTCCGCCGTTCCGTCCGTGAGCGCGACGCCGCGCTGGAAGTCGTATTCCCCGGCGGTCTGCGACGCGTCGAGATAGACTCGAATCTTGCCGTCCATCCCGCCGACGACGAGGTCGTTGCGTCCGTCCGCGTTCCAGTCGAAGACTTCGAAGACCGCGCGGTTTCCGACGTCGAGCGTTCCCTTCGCGTCGTCGCCGACGAGAACCAGTTCCGGCGCCGAGAAGACGCGCTCGCCGTCGAGTTCGACGCCGCGATAGAGCATGATCGCGCCGTCGGAGAGTCCGACGAGCAGGTCGTCGATTCCGTCGCCCGTGATATCGGCGATTCTCGGCGCGGCGCCTTGGCAGCCGCTCGCCGCGACCGCGATTTCAACGCTCGCGCCCATCACCGCGTTCCAGTAGCTTGCGTAGAATCCGTCTGTGAAGGCGAGGTCTTCCGTTGCGCCTTGGTTCAGGAAGATTTTGACCCGTCCCATCCCGTCGCCGCATTTCTCGCCGACGATCAGGTCGAGCGCGCCGTCGCCGTTCCAGTCGTAGAGGGACGGCGCGGAGTACGCGCTAACGCTCGCGACCGTCTCGGTCGACGCGATCTGATCCGGGACGGCGCTTCCCGACGCCGCGCCGCTGCCGCGCTGCGCGTTCCCCGCCTTGTCGAGAATCTTCGCGGAATCGACGGTCAGCCCGATCGTCGCGGACGCGACCCCGTCCTTGATCGACGACGCGAGCGCTTTGACCGTCGCGTCGTCGAACCCGTCGAGGGAAACGACGAGCGTCGCGGTCTTCGCGTCGTATTGGAACGCGTCGGCGTCGAGCGCGATCGGGGCGCCGTCGCCGCTTGCGAGCGCGACGACCTCGGTAATCGAGCCGTCGTCGATTAGCGTTTGGAGCTTGACGTCCTCGGAGAAGACGACGCGCAGCGCGTTATGTTCGTCGCCGCTCGCGACGGACACGACGTCGACCTTTTCGACGATCGGCGACGTCTTGTCGACGACGACGGAAACCGTTTGTTCGGAAACGTTCCCCGCAAGGTCGGTCGCGACGACGCGGAGCTGTTTGACTCCGTCGCCGGAAAGCGGGACGTCGGCGGAGAACGCGCCGTTTTCCGCTTTCGTCGTCTTGAGGAGCCGGTTCGTCCACGCGTCGTAGACGTTGACGGAGACGCCGTCTTCGGAGACGGCGCCCGCGATGGAGATCGTTTCGGCGTTCGTCCACGTCGCGAAATTATCGAAGGTCAGCGTCGGCGACTTCGTGTCGTAATCCCATGCGACGCTCGATGTTCCGACTCCCTTGTTCCCGTAGAGGTCTTCGAGTCCGGCGAGGTTGACCGTGATTTCATAGCGACCGTCTTCCGTCATGAAATGTTCAAGTCCGACGATTCGCCAGCGCTGGTCGTATTCCGTCGTGTCGACGACGCCCATGACGAAGTTCGAGTCAAGCTTGACCTTTTTGCCGTTGCGTTTGAGGGTTACGTCGGCGAGCTGGAAACTTTCGAAGACGATCGGCTCGTCGAACGTGACGTCGACCGAGTAGGCGGGGACGTTCTTATGCCCCGCCGCATCGCCGCTCCAGACGGCGGACGTCGGACCGACGACGTCCTTGCGCCATACGAGCGTCTTTTCGCCGATTCCCGTCGCGTCGTTCAAACCGACGACGCCGCTCGATTTGACCGTGAGGAAATAGCGTCCGTCGTCTCCGGTTAGGTCGCCGAGTCCCGCGATTCGATACCGCGCGCCGCCGAGCGAGACGATCGAGACCTTCGCCGGGTCGATCAGGTTGAGTCCCTGCGTTCCTCGCGTCAGAACGAGGTCGTCGACCGTAAAGGTCTGCGAATCGAGCGTCTGGGAGAAGAGGACGTCGACGGAATCGACGGCGGTCTCGACGTTTCCGTCGGGCGCGTTCTCGAAGGCGACGACGACCGGCGCCTCGGCGGCGGTCGTCCACGAGACGGCGAAGCTCTTGTCGACTCCCGCGTTTCCGACGAGGTCTTCGACTCCGAGCGTGTTGATTGTGAAAACGTATTCCCCGTCTTTCGACGCGTCGCTCGGAAGATTGACAATCCGATAGAGCGCGCCGGAGACGTTTTCAAACGCGACTCTGGAGAGATCGACGTCTTCGCCGCCGCGCGTGAGCGCGACGTTCGCGGCGGTCAGCGTCGCGGCGTTAATCGGCTCGCTGAACTCGAATTCGACCGTATTGAGCGGAAGCGTCCTATACGCGACGCCTGCGCCGGGGTCGGCGATCGCGACGATCGTCGGCGGCGTCTGGTCGCTTGACGCAAAGTAAAGCGTGTACGTATATTCCGCCCCGGCGTTTCCGGCGTTGTAGTCGAGGAGATGGAACGAATCTTCCGCGACGGGGCGTTTGCCCGCTTCTTTGAAGGTTCGGTCGGTCGTCCATGCGGATTCAATCGGAATCTCGACGCCGTCGCTGCGGACGACTTTCGTCAGTCGGAAATTATCGAGCCGCAGTCGCTCGTCGGTCAGGAGCGCGTAGTTCCACCCCTGCTGAAGCGTCGCGGAGACGGTCAGCGACCAGTCGTCGCGGCGGTCGCCGACGAACTCGACGTCGGTCGCGAGCGAGACCTTCTCGACGGAACCGTCGGAGAGATAGAGCGCGTCGGGCAAATCCTGCGCGTCCTTGACCGCGTTGACGAGGAAGTCGGGCTTCGCGTCCCCGTTCCGCGCGTCGACCGTATGGATTAGCTGAAGAATCTCGACTTTCTTAATGATTGAGAACTGAAGATCGCCAAAATCGTTCCGATGACGGAAGGTTACGTCGAGATTTTCAAACTGACCTTGGAGCGACGACGTCATGAGCCATTCGCCGATCGTAATTTCGCCCGGGTCGACGTCGCCGAAGTTGACGGTTAGCGACGGCGACGCTTCTTTTCCGTCGATCTTGGAGCCTTCGATGCAGAAGTCGACGAGGAGTCCCTTTTCGTTGTCGACGATTCGCGGTTGCGCCGACTCGATATAGAGATTCTGCGCGACCCCGGCGCCGTTGTTCTTGACCATGACGGCGAGTTCAAAGGGCTGCGACGCTTCGATTTCGTCGGTCCACGGATCGTCCCCGATCACGTCGCGCTGCAAGAAGTAGGTCAGTTCAAGCTCCGGCTGCGGGAAGACCGCAATCGCCGCCGCCGATACTGCGATAGTCGTCACCATGCCGGAAATC
>CAMZHY010000365.1 GCA_947307005.1 uncultured Planctomycetaceae bacterium | reverse complement strand
CATTGAAAAAATCAAAGAAAGGAATTCCGACACGCTCGGCGCAATTGTCGCCCAATGTTGTAGGATTAAGGCGCGGATTGTTTCCGAAGACGAAAAAGAGACAACGGGGCGACGCGCTCTTCTAAACTACGGTCATACATTAGGTCATGCGCTCGAAACAGCGTTGGGATACGGCGCGCTTCCACACGGTTATGGAGTCTCCATAGGGTCTGTTTTTGCAGCGCGTCTTGCTAATCGACTCGCTAAAAAAGGCGATCTGCGATTCATCGAGATCACTGAAGATTGGATTGAACGCCAAATCTCCTTGGCCCATGCTTTAGGACTGCCTACCTGTCTTGCGGACATAGGACGCGCTTTTTCCTTAACTTTATTCTGCCAATTCGACTTGGAGAATGCGTTTATGTTAAAGGCGTTGATCCAGAAGACGTTCTGGCGACGCTTGAGTAGCGTCTGAAACCATTTTCAAAACGGTACTCGACCATTGAGTTTTTTCCGATGCGTGACCGATCTGTTCCTGTGCCCACCGCTAGGATATTTGCGACGTTTAAACGCCGTTCGCGAATTGAGACAGTTTTTTTTGTATTCATCTGCCTTCTTTCATTCTTTCTTTACAGAAATAACAGTATGAACAGCGGGCAGTTGTTTGTCATTTCCAGTAACAATTCCTCAAAGAATGTCGGCGATTTTCAATTCCTCGCGTTGCAACTGGACTTGAACGAAGCTGATGAAATGGAACTTACTCTTTTACCAAGAATTGGCGAGGTTCTTGCTAAGCGAATCGTAGATTATCGGAATGAAAACGGGGATTTCGATTCTGTTGACGATCTTTTGAACGTCAAAGGAGTCGGCCCCAAAACGCTCGCGCGTCTTCGTCCCTTTTGCAGAACCTCACATATTGAAGAACAACCGTCTGAAGCCTCTTCCGGACGTTTCTGACGATTGCGTCGTTTCGACTTTACCCGCCTGACTATTACGTCCTTTTTCACCCCAAGACGTCGAACTATTATGTCCCCCTATTTTCTGTTTATCCTACCTCCAATGCTTTTGGCGATGTACGCCCAAGCTGCTCTCAAAACGCGTTACGCCAAAGCGTGTAAAGCGCCGTCGTCTCAAACTGGAGCGGCTGCGGCCCGCGCTATCCTCGATTCCGCAGGACTGCAGTCAGTTACAATTGAAAGGATCCCGGGCGAGCTTACCGATCACTACGATCCTCGAACGAAGGTTCTCCGTCTGAGCGAGAATTCTTATAACGGGCGAAACCTTGCCGCAATAGGAGTCGCCGCGCATGAAGCAGGTCACGCAATCCAAGACGCCCAACGTTATAAATTGATGGTTATTAGACAAATAGCTGTGCCTCTCGCTTCCTTTGGCGGCAATTCAGCGATGGCGCTTATCGCGATCGGGTTGGCGATTAATGCTATGCATCTCGCCATGCTCGGAGTTCTCGGTTTTGGGATGGTCGCTCTCTTCCAAATAGTCAATCTACCCGTCGAGTACAACGCGAGCGCAAGAGCTAAGAAACAACTCGCCGAACTTGGTTTCCTCACCCCAGATCAAAAACCAATCGTACGCTCAATGCTCAGCGCGGCGGCTCTCACATACGTTGCCGGTACGCTTTCGGCGATATCACAATTTCTCTACTTCTTCCTAGCCGTCATGGGACGTTCTGGAAGACGCTAAGACCTCTGACATTTTATCGCCAATAGCGCTTTTCGGATTCGACTCTAGAAAATTGCTTGCTTATAAGGGCGCCTTTCCTAGGGAAATAGACGCCCTTTTGTGTTTTTTTTACAATCTTGATAGTCTGAGACTTGATTTTTCTCTGTCTGTAGATAGAATCCGATCTTGATACTTGAAGTTTTGTTTCGTGCGTTGGTTGTTTTTGAGCATTGCGTCTTTTAGGTGTCTTTGGGTATTCTCTTGGGAGCGACAACTAAGTAGGTTGGTAGGAGGTTGTTATGTCTTTGGACTTTGACGCCAAGAAGGTCGTCGACTCGCTGACGATCGCGGTTGTTCTCGTTGATAAGGCGCACCGCATCCGTTATAGTAACGAGCGTTTCAAGGAATGGTTTGTTTCCGACGCTGAGAAGGAAGAATCGCTAATTGGCCAAGACTTTTATAAGACGGTCAAGTTTCCTGTTTTTGTCGATGGTTGCTTCGCTCCATTCCATTATGCGCCTTTACAAGACGAACCGACTCGTTCCGTTCTATCCTATCCGCAAAACGATACGGATTTAGAGCCTAAACGACGATTCGAAATGCTCGTTTCTTGCTTGACAAACGATCTTGTTTCCGCTCGTTCTGAGGACGTTTGTTTCATGATTGAATTGAAAGAAACGTCTGCGATGAATCGCTATGAACAACAACTTGCAACGCTACGTACGGCTGGCAACGATCTAGCTTTTTGTACTAATGAAAAACTGCACGAATCGGAAGACGACCTTAAAGTTCGCTTTAAGCAGACAATTCAAAATCAAATGCGAGACGTTCTCAATTATGACGTCTTTGAAATTCGGATACTTAACAAACAAACGAACGAACTCATCCCCTTCTCATCCTTCGGAGTTGACCGAGCAGCCACGGCTAGACGTCTGTACGCCAACTCGAATAACAATGGGATTACTGGTTTCGTAGCGAGTTCTGGCGAACCTTACACATGCAATGACACAAAAAACGATCCGCTCTACATTCAAGGAGCTATTAACGCTAAATCGTCAATTACTGTCCCGTTAGTTTTCAATAACGAAACAATAGGCGTTTGTAACGTCGAAAGTCTCAAGCCCAACGCTTTTTCAACGCAAGATTTGGTGTTTTTGGAACTTTACGCCAAAGATCTCGCCTTTGCAATTCATCTGTTGGAATATACGCGCAATAAAGATTCCTTTGTTCGTCAAACATGCAATCGCATCTTGCATAACGAACTAGATCCCGCGTTTTATACAGTGTTAGAGGACGTCTGCGAAACAGCGTCCGTCCTTCAACGTTCATCTAGTCAGTCCGCGTTATCCGAAAGAGTGGATCGGCTCGTCAAGGATAGTTATGAACTTCGCGAACTCTTCGAGAAATCGACCCATGCGATTTCGACCACGCAAATCAGCGCTCCTTTGGACGCCCCTAAGGAAGGGTTCCCAAGTTTTGAAATCACAGATCAAGCGAAGTGGGATTCATTGAAGGGCGCTCTTTCAAAGATGAAGGCGCTCTTGATTTCTAAAGATCGCCAAACCCTTGCGCGGTACGGTGATTGGCTCAAATGGCTCGGCTGTCGTATAGACCACGTCATTTCGACAAAAATGGCAATTCTCTCGCTTAAACATGTAAAATACGACGTCGTAATCTGTGAACGTAATCCCGACGGTTATTACTTTGCGGGAGTTTCTCACGCAGAAGCTCATGACGAATCCAACGGCGTTAACAAATACCATTTTAGTCGTTACGATATCCACGAAGGTGAAGAGTATTTTGTTCCAGCCGACAATAATCCTGAAGACGAATCGGAACGACGTCGGGTTTATCGGGAAATCTATGAAGAGGGAAAACTCGACGCATACTTCCTTCTAAAGGAAATCTATGCGCTTAATCTCAATCCCATTTTCATATTGGCTTCGAACGAATCCGAGTATTATGATCCGACGCACGTCAGACAGAATATCACGAAGCTACGTCGTAGCGTCGGTTATAAGGGCCCTGAGCCAACCTTCCTCCTCGCGCGAGAAGACGAGAAAGTTTGGAAAGCTCAGCGCGCCTTTTTCAAAAAGCTTTCCTCATTGCTATAGACTTTTTCACAGCCTTTCCACGTTCGTTCGTCTTTTACTCCAAAGTCGGTATGAACGTCGTTTAGTCCGTCTGGATAGTAACGCGCCTTTCATTACGCCGTTTTTACAAAGATAGTCCCTTTCCTCGAACACTGTCGTTCGAATCGCTTGGGTATTCGCAGCTACCGTTCAGTTAGTTCCCGGGTCGTCTTATTCTCTTAGTCAGGAGTTGAACATGGCAAAAAAGAATCAAAACCATAAGTCTGTGGATAAAGAACCCGACGATTTGATTTTTGCCGTTTGCGAGCGTTTCTTCAAGCGCATCGTAGATACGGCTAAGGACAGTCCTGACGACGAAAAGAAGGAAACGAGAGGGAGGCGTGATCGTGCGGTCGGAGCTGCGGCTGTCGCGGCGGAAATCAGTCAAGAATTCAATCGTAGCGATATTAATCGCGAAAGGATATATCCGCTCCTTTGGGAGGCCATTAATCGTGAATTCCT
>CAMZHY010000364.1 GCA_947307005.1 uncultured Planctomycetaceae bacterium | reverse complement strand
CGTTGATGCCGACGACGTTGTACTTTTCAGGGAACTTGGCCATCTGACGGAAGACAATACGACCGATGCGTCCGAAACCATTAATACCAACATTGACAGTAGCCACTGTGCGAACTCCTCTGGTTATAGCTAACCTTATAGGGAAACGCGACCAAAGATCGCGCCGTGAGACGGGCGCGCGCCGCCCTTTCAACCGCCTCGAACAACATTGCGTCGAGAACCTGCGAAACGCCGCGCAAACGCTCTTAACTTTTCCCCAGCATTATAAGAAATCAAGGGACGTCTACAAGCCCCCGAGTTCCTTCTTTAACGATAAAAACAACTTTTTTCACCAACGAAAGACGTCGCTATTTTTTTTAAATCCCGCAGTTTACGCCCCCGCGCGCCTGACGCGTCAGACGATGCGGATCGGATCGCTTTCTTTCGCGCTCGCGACGACCGTGAGCTCCGGAAACCGCCGCGCGATTCGCTCCGCCATGACGTAGGCGGAAAAACGTTCCGTCGCGTAATGCCCCGCGAGAACGACGCCGATTCCTCTCGCCCGCGCCTCCTCGCACGCGTGGAATCGCGCCTCGCCCATAAGAATCGCGTCCGCGCCCCGACGCGACGCTTCCGCGATGAATTCGTCCGCCGCCCCGCACCCGATCGCGACCGTCGTCACGACGCGCTCGTCCGCTCCAACGAGCTGAAGACGCTCGATCTGCAGCGTCTCCTTCACCTGCTCCGCGAAGTCCGCCAGCGTTTTAGGACGCGGAAAACGACCGATTCGCCCCGTTCCCAGCAAAACGCCGCGCTCGAGTTCCGACTCCAGTCTTTGCGTCTCCGACGCGTCGAGTCCCGCGAGCATCGCGCGCGTCGCCGCGAGCGTCCCGTCGTAGAGCGAACAAACGTCGACAAGTCCCAACCCTTCGGCGAGCTGACGATTAATACCGAAGAACGCCGAATCGTGCGCCGTGTGAGGGCTGTAGACCGCGATCCCCGCGCCGACAAGACGAAGAAGCAGCGTCCCGTCCGGCGTGTCCGTCGTCCAACGCTTCGCCGAATGAAACGGAAACGGATGGTGTGAGACGAGGCAATCGACGCCCTCCTCGATCGCCTCGTCGACGACCGCGCCGTCGACGGTCAGGCACGTGAGAACCTTGTCGATCTCGTCCGTCCGCGAGCCGAGAAGCAGCCCGACGTTGTCCCAATCTTCGGCGAGTTCCGGGGGACAAATTATTTCCAAAAAATCGATTAACGTTTGAAGTTTCATTTTCAGGTCTCCAGCGCAAAAATATGGCGACGGACGCGTTGACAAACTTGACGCCGACGTCTTTCGCGAGTATAACGGAAACGGGCGGAGGCGGCAACGAGTCGCATTCTCAATTTGAAAAATGAACGCGCGTCTCCGTTCTCATTAGCGTCTTTTGGGCGCGCGAGCAAAATTTGGTTCCCGATGTGGATATAATTCTGCGGTAGGTTAAACAGATGAGAGAGCGAAACGATTCGAAACGGGGCGTCCGGCTCCGAAGCGCGCGCCGCGCCGCGCTCCGCTTCGCGTCGTTCGCATTTCTTGCTCTCATCGCAGCGGCTTTTCTTGACGCGTTCGCGTTGCAGTCCCGCGTAACGCAGTCCGCCGCTGCGAGAATGTCGCGACGTCTTTCTACCGATCCGAACGCGACCGGATCTTCTTACGGCGTTTTCTCTACCGCCGCGCCAACGCGCGACTCTGACTGCAGCCCCGACGTTAAACGCGGTCGAGACGCGTTTCTCGTCGCCAAAGCGGAGGATTGGCTCGCGTCCTCCGCAGGACGCTCTGAAGATACTCGCAACCGGGACGTCGTCGTCGGCTTGGCGAGATGGAACGTCGCGCCGGATCGCGCCGCGCCTTTTTTACACGATCCGAGCGACGCCGCGCTCTTTCTCGACGTCGAACGAACGACGCTCCTTACCGAACGCCGACGCGTCTCCGACGCGTCGCGCGACGCTGCTAACGCGGTCGTCGAACTCGCCGGAAACGATCAGGACGGCGCGATTGACGACGCGCTCCTTTTCTTGCGCGAATTCGTCGCGAACGACGCTATTGAGGACGATTCCCCCATTGGCGACGCGTTTCTTTGGGTCTCGTCCGACGCCGTCGGCGATCCTATTTCTAGCGCTTCGTTCGCGACCTTTGACGATTTCGCGGTCGATTCCGACGCGATGCTCGTCGCGAAACTTTGCGCCGCGACGGCGCGACTCTTCATCCTCGTAACAATCGGGCTGGTTCCCGGCGGCTGCGCGCCGTTTGGTCGTTTCGTGTTCGTCGCGCTCTTAATTTTCATCGGCGCGTTATTTTCTACGTACTCTTCGCGTCGCGATAAACGCGCCTGTTCTCGAATCTTCGAGTCCCTGAGGCCTTTGGACTCAACTCTCTTTCTTTCAACAATTCGCCTGCTGATTTGATCGGCTCGCGCTCTTTCTACCGCCCGGCGCCCTCCGCGCGCCGGGCTTGTGTCGTATTTCAAAAGGCGTTAAGACGAAATCGTTTCGTCGGCGCTTGTTTTTCAATTACAGGCGACTAAAAGGAACATGATCAGCGATTTCACCCTCGTAGAACTGCTCGTCGTCATCGACATTATCGGTATCCTTATCGGAGCGCTTCTTCCAGTCGTCCGACCGATTCGCGAGACAATTCGTCTCAAAAAAGACCAACAACGAACCCCAAAAGCAGGTTTTACCCTCGTCGAACTCCTCGTCGTCATCGCCATTATCGGTATTCTCATCGGTTTGCTTCTCCCCGCCGTTCAGGCGGCTCGCGAAGCGGCGCGCCGTATACAGTGTCTTAACAACGTCAAGCAGTGGGGGCTGGCGCTTCAGAATTACGCAGACGTTCAGAACGGACTGCCCCAATTCACGAGCTGGGGGCGAAGTCTGGAGACGGGCGCCGTCCTCAACACGGGCTTCTCGATCCACGCTCGGATTCTGCCCTATATCGAGCAGGGCGCCTTCATGCAAGGAATCGACTTCGGCGATTACGACAAATACCGCGTCTATTGGTCGAAAACGTCGATCAATTCCGCGCTTCATGAAAAATGCGCGTTCCCCTGCCCGACCCTTTGGTGTCCGAGCGAAGATCAGCCGAGAATCGCGCTTCAACCGCGCAACGACGGACTCTACGCCAACAACGTCAACTATATGTTCTGCACGGGAACGGGCGTCGGCGAGAAGAACTGTCTCGATCGACTCGACAACGACGGGACGTTCCGATTCGTCCAGACGAGCTACGCGACGATGACGGACGGAACCTCCAACACGATGGTCGTTTCCGAAGCGCGAACGCAGTTTGAATCGGCGCCGACGAGTCCAAAGGAACGCGATATGGACCGCATGTCCGTTCTCGGCGAAGGGACCGTTGGGGATTACGTCGATCCCGACCTTGCGAGCATGTTCTCGAGCGTCAGTCTCACGCATCGCGGCTCGCCGTGGATCACGGGGCGCCATTACGCGACGGGATACTCGGCGTACTCCGCGCCGAACGCGAAAGTTCCGGGAATCTGGCTTCGCGGATCGGAGCTAATCTTCGAAGGCGCGTCGTCGAATCATCCGGGCGTCGTCGTCGTCGGGATGGGGGACGGATCGGCGCGAAACGTCTCAGAACAAGTGGAACTCAACGTATGGCGCGCCGCCGCGACGACCTCCGGCGCCGAAACGCGCGCGCTTTGACCTTTACCGTCATAGGAAAACGCCATGAAAAAACGATTTTACATATCGATCCCCCTGTGCGGGATTGCCTCCGCGATTCTTTTCGTCGCGTCGTCTTTTGCTCAGACCTCTGAAAATACGATAGACCAACCCCGCCGGGGGGTTGGCGGATTCTCGTCGGAATCCCCCCGAGGGGGCGCCGCGTCTCCCTTTGGCGGCGCGGAACGCCCCGACGGCGCGAGACGCGAGGGAGGACGCGGCGGGACGGCGGGCGGGCGTCCCGAAGCTGTTTCGTCCGCGCAGGTCGTCAAGATGCGCGAAAAGCTTTCCGACGAAGAACGCGGCGATCTTGAAAAGCTCCGGAACAGAATGCTCGCCGACGGGGTCGAATATCTTCGGAAGGTTCAGCTTCCCAACGGCTCCTTTTCGTTCTCGCCGCGCGTCGGGGTCGGACCGACGCTCGTCGTCGCGATCGGACTGCTGCGCGCGGGCGTAAGTCTCGACGATCCGCTGCTCGCGAAAACGCTCAAGTTCGTCGAGTCGTCGATTCATGAGGACGGCGGAATCTACTCTGAAGGCGGGCGCCTTTCGTGCTATGAGACGTGCGTCGGACTCGTCTGTTTCTCC
>CAMZHY010000363.1 GCA_947307005.1 uncultured Planctomycetaceae bacterium | reverse complement strand
GGATGGGGAGTCAAGATTGACGCTAAACCTTTGTCAATTATCCTACGAAAATAACGAACGATCAAAACCGTTTGTTTAACGCTTGATCAAGCGCTAATTCAGACGATTTGCATTGCCAATATAAACGCCGTTAGTTTTGAATACGGTTAAAGTATCGTCAGATTTCTCCGATGGGAATTGCGAAATTGTCGGCGTCGAGCGGATAGCGGATCGGCGACAGGCATATTACGGCGCCGGGACCGCGTTTTTCCGGGAAGCCGTCGAGGGCGGGAAAATTCTTGATCGCGTCTTTCTGCGGCTCGCCGCTTTTTTTGATTTCGACAGGGTAGAGGACGCCGTTTTCGTAAATGATCAGGTCGATTTCCGCCCCGTTGCGGTCGCGATAGTAGAAGAAACGACTGCGAACGTCGAGCCCCGCGTTGCAATACTCTTTGACGAGTTCCGACACGACGTACGTCTCAAAGAACGCGCCCGCCGCCGCCGAGTTTTCAAGCGCTCGCGGGTTGTTCCAAAGACTGAGATAGCAGGCCAGTCCGCAGTCCATGAAGTACGCTTTGGGACGCTTGACGATTCGTTTGACCGTATTCCTTGAATACGGTTGGAGAAGAAAGACGATTCCCGACGTTACGAGAAGCGAAAGCCATCGTTCGGCGGTCTTGGAATCAATTCCAACGTCTTTTCCAAGGTCGCTTAAATTAAGCTCCTGACCCGTTCTGGCGGCGGCGCAACCGAGGAATTTAAGAAACGTCGATTCATTCTTGATTTCAAGCAGAGCGCGAACGTCGCGTTCCAAGTATGTTTGAACGTACCCGCCGTAATACGCTTCCGGAGTAAGTTCCGAATCGACGATCATTTGCGGCATTGAACCGCGATAGATTTGGTCAAAAACGTCGACGATGGTTTCCGAGGAGCGGTCGGCAGGTTTGCCTTCGGCGCCGTCGGGGGCGGCGGTTGGAAGAAAGGGCTTCTCGGGTTTGCCCTTGATTTCCGCGCGGCTCAGCCCGTAGATTGACAGAATCCCCGCGCGTCCCGCAAGCGACTCGCTTACGCCCTTCATAACCCGAAACATTTGCGACCCGGTGAGAAAATACTGCCCCGGCGTTCGATTGTCGTCAACGCGCGTTTTAATGTAAGGAAGTAGTTCCGGCGCGTATTGGATTTCGTCAATGACGACAGGAGGAGGATAGCTTTGCAAAAACAGTTCCGGATCGTTCCTTGCCAAATCGCGCAAACGCGGATAATCCAACGTTGCGTATCGCGCGCCGACGTTTTCGGAGATCAAACGCTTCACAAGCGTCGTCTTGCCGGTCTGACGCGCGCCCCCGACGATAACGACGGGAAAATGTTCCGAAAGATAAACCAGCCGACTTTCAATTTTTCGCGGAATATACATAATTGACGCCTCCTATCTTATAGGATAGCGTTAAATTAGAAAAAATCCAGACAAATTCGGAATTGAATTCCAAATTTGTCGAAACCTTATCCCTCCCAGCGGGAGATATTGAAGATTTCCGATGAGCAAAGACAAGATTACGATTTCCGTCGACGCTATGCGACGGCTCGCGCGTTATGAGATTACGTTTCGAGACCTTGTTCCCGACGGGGACGTCGCGGGCGCCGAGTTTGTCTGCGCCGGACGTTATGAGACGACGCTGGAGGATTTTCGCGACCTCTTTAAGAGGCTGAAAGAAGTCGATCCAACGACGGAAGAATTCCGACGCGACTGGTTTGCGCCTTTCATTCGGCTCGCGGACGAGTTTGGTCTGAATCGCCCTTTCGATTCCGACGAGGAGGAGAATCTGCCGATAAGGAGATCGTCCGGATTGGAAATTTTGGAAGGCGCTCGTTTTCACGAGATCCTATTTTTCTTAAGTTGCGCCTGCGACGACGACGTCGACGACGATCGTCGTCTTACGGAAACGTTCAATTGCGACGCGTGGAGCGGTCGGCTCGACCTCTTTCTGGCGAATCAGGGAAAGCCATATGTCGAATGGGAGTTCGATCGGAGTGAGAAGGAGGGATTCCTTCGCCATTGTGAAGACGAAGAGTTTCTCGCGAGCGCGTCGGAAACGGAACTGACGCTCGCGCGGCGGTTCGTCGAAGAACTTTGCGAAAAGGACTCCGTAGACGCGCTTCACTTCAAAGCGCATTCCCTTTTCGCCGGGAATCGTCTGTTTCCCAAGGATTTGCGCGCGTCCCGCCGCTATCTGACGCGAGTTTTTGAGAAAACGGACGATCCCGACGCCGCCGTCTCTCTTGGCGATTTTTGTTATTACGGACTCGGCTCCGACGGCGTTCCGGATTACGACGCCGCGTTTCGGTATTACTCGTTTGCCGCCGTAAACGACGAAGACGAAAGTCTCTATAAACTCGGCGATCTATATCGGCATGGTCATGGTTGTCGCAAGAGCGAACAGACCGCCTACAAGCTTTATGAAAAAGCGTATGACAAGACTCGAAATAGTTTTCTCAGAGGAGGATATTACGTTGATTTTGTCGACGCGGCGCTTCGCATGGGGATCGCATGGTCCGAGGGATTGTGCGGAAACGTCGAGCTAGAGAAGGCGTTTGCGTATTTTCTCGAGGCGGAGTACGCGACGAAGTATTGCGGAAAGAAGCCCGACTTCATTGGCGTCGCCGTTAGCGCCGACGAGGTCGAGAAGAAGCTGGAGGAGCTACGCGAACGTTTGCCGGACGGGTTTATTCAAGAGGATTACGTCGATTTTACTTGGCCGTATCTGTTTCGCGAACTTACATGGGGATGGTTTCGTTGCGAACTTTCGCGATACGACGGCGCCGACGGTCGGATCGCGCTCGTCGCGAAAAGGACGCCCGAGGATCCCGATTTGGCGCTGATTACGGTTCCGGAACTCGCGTTCTGTGAACGAACGCGCGCGGCGCTCTTTACGATCGACGGGAACGCCGACGTCTGGTTCAAAGACGACGCGAATCGCGTTTGTTACGACCGTTGCGACGTGGACGATTCGTCGTCGCGTTACGAGTTCTATGACGACGACGAACTCGTCGCGTCGGTTGGAAAGACGCGGTTCCGCTTTCACGGCGCGAAAAGAGAGGCGTACGGTCCCGAATATCGACTCGCGACCGTCGAAGAACATCCGAACTTGCCGAAGCGCCGCTATTTCTGCGACGACGACGTCCAAACGGGCGACCGCGTCTTCGTCGACCATTGGTATGCAAACGCCGAGGACAAGGAGGTCGAAGTCAACGTCGTCGAGACGGTCGTTCTTCGCGAGTCGGAACTGCCGAACCCGCCCGAATATTATCATCGAGTTCTTCGCAAAGCGCGATAATGGAACGCGCCGCGCCGACGGGAGCTCAGACGTCGTCGCCTCTTTGACGACGCGTATCTAAAGAAAATGGCGTTTTTCTTTAGATACGCGCGTTCGTTTACCTCGATTTTAAAGTAGATTTTATTTTCGAGGCTTTTTGGGGACTGAAAACGTGCGGAACTAAAATTTTTGGCGTTTTTCTTTAGTTCCAGCGCAATTTGCGCGGCGATTTGTCTTGTATCTCAAGAAAAAGACGCCCGAGGCTATTTCGATTCGACGGTCGGCCAGTTTGCGAAGAACCGTCGTTCGTTGATCGTGAGCTGCCGGAAGAAATCGTCGAGGGAGGTTCGGCGAAGAATCGCGATTTCTTTCGCGGTCGCGAGGATCGAGGCGGGTTCGGCGACGAGGAACCCTTCTTCGTCGCGCGCCTGGATCGAGATCGATTTGCGGGGAACTTCCCCTTCGGCGGCGCCGTAGCCGTCGGGGGGCAGGGGAGTCGGACCGTCGGATTCGACGAGGATCCTGTCGCGGGGAACGCGAGCGACGACGTCGCGGGCGACATGCGCGTTTTTCGCGACGGAGCGCGCGGAGAATGAGAAGAAGACGCCGATTTCGACGGCGCGCTCGATTTCCGGCGGCGTCGCGCTCCATCCGTGGAGAAGCCACGCGGGGACGTTCGAGTATTCGCGGATAATGGAAAGAACTCTGTCGTTGGAACGAACCGAATGAATCGCGACGGGGATTTTTCGCGCGTCGGCGAGTTCAAGCTGGTCGCGGAGCGTCTTCTCCTGCGTGGCGCGAAGCTCGTCGTCGCAGTCGCGGACGGCGAAGTCGAGTCCGACTTCGCCGAGCGCCGCCTTCGTCACGCCGTCGTAGGCGACGAAAGAATCAAGGAAGTTCGCAAGGGGCGCGAGCCAGTCGCCGCTCGCGCGTCGGCAGTTCCACGGGTGAACGCCGAAAGAAGGATAGACGTCGGGGAACTTTCGGGCGATCTCTGCGGCGC
>CAMZHY010000362.1 GCA_947307005.1 uncultured Planctomycetaceae bacterium | reverse complement strand
GTCGTAGCGCCCGTCGTACAGCCAGATATCCGCCGCTCCGTACCCCACGCCCGCAAATCCGGAGAGCATGGCGATCCACGACTGCATCCGCGCGCCGGCGTCCTTTGTCCAGAGATTGCAGTATTTTCCTTCGTAGTTGATTGCGACTTTGCCGCTTTCCCAATAGTCCCGCGCGGCTGCGCAACTCTCTTGCCCCGCGACGTTCGGGCTCCACTGCGCAGCCCACCAGTTATGACCGGTTCGCGCCGTAACGTCTTCGCTGTAAAACGCTGATTTTCCGCCGTTATCCCGGTTCGGCGCGGAAGAGCCCGCGCCTGTGACCGTCGTATAGGAAGTATTCTCTTGGTGGCAAGAAAGGGGATGACGGTATGCGTCGTATTTATGGATATACTCCGCGATCTTCACCCACGGGTTGTCGTTGTAATCATAAAACTGCTGGTCGCCGCGTTCACGGTAGAAGTCGTTGTCGGCTTCCTGAGCGAGCGTCCACATCACAGGATAGGCGGAGTACCGCGCGACCCAGTAGCGGGAAATCGCTTCGAGATACCGCTCGTCTTCGGCGAGCGTCTTGGTTATAGAACCGCAAAAGAAGAATGCCGCGTTGGCGTGAACGAGCCCCTTTTCGGCGACGTACTGATAATACCGGTCGTTCATTTTGAAGGCGGCTGCGTCGGACGCGTCGAGTTCCCCGTCGACAAGATTCGCTTTCGTGCCGATAGGTTCAGACTGATAGACGGTGAACCCCTGCTCGACGCGCTTGTCCACAATATACTTAAAATGCGATTTTGCTCCGGTATCTCCAGCATACGGACCGGGAGAATCGAATTCCTCCAGATACATGCTCCAGTGCGTGTCGCCGAGGTAGAAGAAGGGCGTCCCGTCCGCGTAAACAAAATGCTTCGAGCCGTTTGTCGCAACGAAGCCGCGCTTGAAGATTTCAAGGTCCCCGGAATAGGGCTTCGCGACCACCTTTCCCGTTTTTCCGTCGAGATCGGGATCGTCGGGAGCCGCGGTTATGTAAAGCCATTCTCCCGCCTCGGTCGGGGCAAAGCGTATGACGAACGTCCCTTCTCCGTCCCAGAACCCTGGAATCGTGAGAGAGGTTCCTGTCGCCGGATTTGTGAATATAGCGTCAAACCTCGCGTAGACCTGCTCGCCCGCGTGGTAGCTCTTCTTCGAAGCGAAGGGTAAATCTACAGCCACCCACGTCTCCGTCTCGCGAAGTTCGGACCCGGCTTCCTTGTTCCCCGAGGAGGCGAAGGAAACCGCGCATAGCGACAAGAGAAATATGAGGAGCGTCGTATTAAAAAGAAGTGTTCGTTTGTTCAGCATAGGAAAAAAACGTCCGTTTAACATGGATCGCGCCTCAAATTTGTTCGTTGTTCATATCTTTTCAGTTCGTTATTACGCTACGCGCCTTAATACGGGATAGCGAGAAGGTAAAACATATATTCAATAATCCTCGAAACTTTTTTATGAATGTCAATAGGCGTTGCTGAAACTGCCATGTTCCGAATTTAAAGGCTATTCGGGGAGCGTTTAAAAATCGAACAACGAAAAATTAACGGGAGCAACAATGGCAAAAAACAATGCTCATAACATCTCGACGTTATTATCCTCCGCAAATTTTTCATAAAATCTTCATTCAACAACGTCCATATAATTACCCTTAACGGCGCGATTTCTTGCTTTTGGACGTAATTTTTGAGTCGTTGCTCGTCAAAGAAAAGGCGAGTTCATTCGGAAAAACATGGGAACTCGTGGGAATTTTCGGAATAAGAGGGACTAAGCTCAAACTGGTATTGCGTCGTTTTTTTGACGTCGCTATACTCCGCTGAGAGGCTTCTTTCGCGGTAGCGTCAGAATTGTCCCCGACACAGTGAAACCAAGAAAATCAAAACGCCGTCGTTCGACGCCGAAGAATTATGTCCCGAGAAAAAATCAAGCGCAGACTTGGCCAATCGACCGTCGCGAGCTGCGGCGCGGTCGTGATATTCGTCTGCTTTCTGTCAGGAATTGGAAGCGGCGAAAGCGGTTTCTACGTCGCGGCGCGTCTTTTCGGCCAGCAGCAGACCGATCAGAACGCGACTCTGGATCAAATCGTCTACTTCTCCTTTCCTATCGGAACAGAATCGGCGCCTGTCTTCGCAAGTCCCTCCGAAGAAACATACCAAACAGGCGTCGTCTCGCGCGGCGAAGAAGTTGAAATCTATTTCAGAAACGACGACGGATACTGCGCGATTCGCCCGCCTAAAGGCAGTTTCTCTTGGGTCAACGGGAAATTTATCCAGCTTGAACAAGATTCCTACGGGAGAGTCGTCTCGCCTTCATCCAAGGCGATCCCTTCGCGCGTCGGAGCCCAAACGCCGGAGGCGAGTTCCGTAGCTCAAATCGGGCTCAAAAACGACCAACGTGTTAAAATCATTGGACAAACGCAACTTAAGGACGGTTCCGTCTGGTACAAGATCGCGCCGCCTCCGGGCGAATTTCGCTGGATTCACGAGTCAAGTTTAGTTCGATCGACGGCGCTTTCTCAGTTGCCGTCGAAACTTATCTCCCGTTCTGAATATCTCAGACGGATGAATTCGTTGGAAAACGACGACGCCCGCGTTCCGACGGTAATCTCGCAATCCAAACGCGCCGGCGCCGCTACGATTAATCCGCCCCGTCCCTCGCAAAATAACGGCGAAACGCTCGCGCCTGAAATAGACCTTCGTTCCTTCGCGTCCGGCGACGCGCGTCCTGAAACGTTGTCTCAGAAAACCGACGGGGCGTCGAGACAGACGAGCGTCGCGACCCTCGATCGAGAAACGTTCGGTCGGGAAATCGCAAAGCTCAACGCCGACGTTTTTCAAACGCTTCAACAGAAAAAGCCGACCGACGCCGAACTCTCCAGTCTCCAGGCGCGCGCGGAGAATCTTTTTGACAAAGCGCCGGACGATGAAGAACGGAGGCTCGTTCAAACGACGTTCGACGCGATAACGAAAGCCCAAATCGCCATGCAGCGCGCAAGCGACGCCGCGCTCGCCGACGTTCAATTACCTTCTAACGTCAACCAATTCGTCGGGACGACGCCCGGCGTCGCTCCTTTCGTCGGCGCCGATTCTATCGACGCGGGTTCATTCGTCGATCAAAACGGGAATATTATCGACGCCTCGTTTTTGAACGGCCAGTACCCAGACGGACTCCAAATCGTCAACGGTCAAATCGTCGGAACCCCAACGATGATCGACGGCGCGTACGTCCTAGACGCGTCGATCGTCGACAATGGCGTCGTAACGCCCGAATCCGAAAAAAACGCCAAGGACTCGACTTCAAAACCACGCCTTGGATTCGCGTTCTCTCGTTCAAACCATCCGTTCCAAAAGTCCTCGCGCGAGTCGAACGCGGAAAAGCCAAAGTCCGCTGCGTCGCGCATGGAATCCAGTCTTGCCCATCTTCCCGGTTTCAAGACGGATCAAAAAACGACGATTGTTCCTCCCCAAAATTATAACTTTGCCGGACGAGGCGTTCAGACTCGTTCTCTTGCCGACGCAAAACTTGCGCCCGGTCCCTTGCGAAGTGAAATCGCTCAAAATTCCGCGACCTCGTCGAATTCGTCCGCCCTTGCCGCCGCGGGCGCAAAAACGCGACAAGGATCCCTTGTCTTCCAAACGCCGCGTCTTGCCGCAGACCAACGTCTCGTCAATCCAGGTTCCGGCGATCGCAAGATGGAGGAAAATTCCGATCCGAACTGGCGATCCATCGCGAATGATTCGACCGTTCCTAAACCGTCGCAGGCGCTTCTCGCTTCGTATGAAGAATCGCAAAACGGGGTCGTTGGAGTTCGTCCGACGAGCGCGTTTACGCCAATGACTTCAAAATCTTTCGACAATTTTGACGCCTCCGGAGTCCTTGTCGAACTCTCAAACCACGCGGACGGGGCGCCGCGGTACGCGCTTCTAGATAATTCCGGCGACGCGTTTGACGTCGTCGCCTACCTCGATCCCGACAAGAATGCGTCGTTAGACCGTTTCGTCGGTCAGAAGGTCGTCGTCAAAGGCGCTTCAGGAACGGTAACCGTCAATGGCAAGGCGAAAAAACACATAGTCGTCAGTTCTCTTTTCCTGTTGAAGTGAAGCTGTTTTGGCGCGTAGAATCGGAGGACAAGACTGCAAATTCACGTCGAAGACGGCGAGTTCGGACGGGTTGCGTTTTTCCTGATAATCGCGAACGTTTTACAGGCGATTAGGCAAGCCGTTGCTTGAGACGACGGCTCGCGCGTTTCGTTTTCGAAATCCAGCCGTCGAGAAAACAAGAAAAGACGTC
>CAMZHY010000361.1 GCA_947307005.1 uncultured Planctomycetaceae bacterium | reverse complement strand
ATTACTGAAGGCGATAAGACTTTCATGACGACTTCGATAGTGCCATTCCAAATGAGTTTCTGGCATACCGAGCGCGAGACAGTCGTCAAGAACGCTCTTGAGATCCTCGGTCAATATGTTTGCTTCGTCGTCGTTGTCGCCGACAGCGAAGAAGTTTGTAGGCGGCATCTGGAGCGGATCTCCTGCGATTACGGCGTTTTTGGCGCGCGCGATTGTGCCTTTGTGTGTCGGAATTTGCGACGCTTCGTCAAAAATGACGAGATCGAACATATCGTTGGTCGTCTCAAGGTACTGCGCGACGGAAAGCGGACTCATAAGCATACAGGGACAGAGGGCCGGAAGAATCGTCGGGATTTGTGCGAATAGCGAGCGAAGCGCTAATCCACGCGCGCTCTTCGACGTTTTTGACAAAATTTTCAGCTCGGTCTGGGCGCGTGTCGAAGCGTAAAAAACCTTTTCACGTTGTTCGTAAAGCTTATTCAACGCTTCCATTCGAGCAATTTCCATAAATTCGTGGTCAATCTTTTTGAACTGCTCGATCTGAAGATTAAACTTCGTTCCCGAAAATTGGTTCAAGAACGGTTCCGAGTCGATCATTCTAACCGCAAGTTGTTGATAAACAGAACGGAGAAATATCTCGACGACTTCTGAACGTCTCAAATCATTCTTGCAAACGTCGCAAAGAACCCCGATTCCCAGTTGATGACATTGAACGCGATGATTTCGATATTCAAACCACTTTTTAAGAATCGTCAGATTGTCGAGTGCCGTTTTGCAAAAAGCAATTCGAGAGTCAATCCAGTCGTTTGCGTTGTTATCACCTCTAAGCGTAATAATTTCAACAACATTTTTTTGGGCTTTGGCCAAGTCTCGATATCGTTCTTTCAAACGCGTTGCGCTCTTGAAGCTGTCCTCCCATCGTCCCGATTCGACGAGTTTGCGATAACGTGCAGGGTTTTCGACGCTTTGACTCCATTTTTGAACCGTGTTTCTGAATTCTTGGAAAGCGTTGGGGGTTGAGTGTTTTTCGAGGAACGATTTCCATTCATGAGGGAGCGTTTCCTGAGCCGTCTCAAATCTTTTTTTACTCTCTTGAAAAAGTTCGACGTCCCTAAGGAGAGAGAGAATTTCGGTAGGAATGACCTTAAAATCAGAATCTTCCTTTACATAAATTTGTAACGTTCGCGCTAACTTTTTTAAAGCCCACGTTTTGAAAAAGAATTTCTTGGCGACGGCCGCTTCAAATTGGGTTTTAAAGCGCGTCATATCGTCGGCGAGAAACTCCTCATTCCACTGCTTGCAAAGCTCTGTTTGCCACATTTGGAACTCGGCTTGTTTTTTCAGATAAATGTCTGGAACGTTTAACACCTCGTTAAGGTTGGACGCAGCCTTTATAAAATTGGGGATATTTTGGGAATCGATCACCTCGCAGGCGATTTTTCGAGTCTTCTCAATATCTATGATTTTACGAGGAGGTTCGAGACCGGTTGTTTCCGCAAATTCGTCAAGAGCGCTCCTGAATGCTTCCAACTCCTTGAGATACGTCTTCAGCGTAGGTTCGAGGTCGAATTTCATACGCTGGGTAAACTGTTGTTCTTTTCCTATGATTTCAAGGGGTTGAAGAGTGGAGACGTCTATTTCGTTGGCAATTTCGACAAATTGTTCTAGAGTTTGGCGACAATTCTCCAGTTCTGTTTCCGTAAGATCGTTAAGAAAAACAGAGTCGAACTTGACCATTTTACCATGGTCGGGAAGGGACTCGTAGATATCAATAACTTGTCGTATACTTTTGCCGAATGGGCGAACGCGATGCAGTGCGAGACGATAGCGATCGAGGGTACGACGCTGGTCCAGCAACTTTTTGCGCATATAGGAATACTGGGTCGGATAATGTTCATCACCGATTGCCGCCGCGCGTTTAAGTTGTTCTAGCGTTTCCTTTTTGGACGCCTTATTCGAGTGGAGTTCGAGACAGAAATTTTGGAATCCAAGCGTGTCGAGTCGCTTTTTAACGACCTCAAGAGCCGCCATCTTTTCCGCGACAAAAAGAACCCTCTTGCCTCGCGCTAACGCGTTCACGATCATCGCCGTAATCGTTTGAGATTTGCCTGTGCCCGGAGGACCATGAAGAATAAAACTAGTGTCTGCGGCCGCGAGTTTGACGGCGTGAAGTTGCGACGCGTCAAGAGAAACTGGAACGTACGCCTCCGCTGCGTCAACGTCGTCTGCAATTGGCGAAGAAAAGGGAACGTCGCCCGTTATGAGCGATCTAACCGTGTTGCATTTTTGAAGAAATTGTTCTCCGTTGTGAACCTCGCGCCACATGACGAACTGCGAGAACGTAAAGTTGCCTAAACAGCATGTCTCGACAATGTCCCATCCCTTCTTGTATTTGATCGCATTGCGGATGAGCGCAAAAATTTTGGAGACGTCTAAACCACTGTCGTCGATGGGGAGCGGATCGAGTCCTTCAATGGATATTTCATAATTTTGTCTAAGGAACTCAAGTAGCGTAACGTTGACGTCGGCTGGTTCGTCGCTCGCCTGCAGAACGTATCCGATGCTCGCGGATTTCCGAATAAGTTCGACTGGCATTAGGATGACGGGCGCATAATGTAGCGACGTTCCCTTAGAGGGCGCCTCGTCGGTTCCTTCGTTCCACTTTAGCAAGCCGAGCGCAAGATAAAGCGAGCTTACGCCATTCTCTTCCGCCGCAGTTTTGGCCGCGCGATATATTTTCGTTAAAGAGGACTTTAATCCCTTTTCTGGAAGGAAATAGAGAAGCGTTCCGTGTTGGACGTCTTCCTCTAATTGAGCTTTGAATTCGATTCCAATTTTTTTAAGTACGTCGACGACTTCATTTTTCTGTGGGGACTCTGCTCCTAGTGGCAGTGGCTGTATTTGGAAGACTTTGCCGCCTGAGAGTAAATCTTCAAATTTTGAAATCTCTGATAACGCCAAAGGAACGATTGAACTGTTAAAACGCAAGTTGATTAGCGTGTTCCTCAAACTAAGGTCGAGTAGTTTACGTTCCCATTCCGCTATTTTGCCAACGGAATTGCTTTCAGGTTGTGACGGCGTTTCTATAATTTCGCCGAGCGCGTCGGGAGAACTGAAGTCGACATCGTTGCGCTTTTTCGGTTGAACCGCGTACCCGTCCGCTGTTTTAATTCGGTAGGGAAGGGGCACCACTTGACATAACCGTGCTCGTTTGACGTCATAGGCGCAGTCAAAATTGTCATAATTTGATAGATTGATAAGCGCGCATGCGACGGCCTCGTCGAATTTCGAGGCTTTGCCTGCGCACATTTTTGTACTTTCGACGAGGAGAATCTCAGATATCCCGCTCGACGCTAGTTTTTCAAGAAACGTCGGATCGTCGATCGTTATATCTGGATAAAAAGAGTCTAGTAACCAAACGCCCGCAAAGATATGACCTTTGACAAGGACTAGGATGGGGTGCAACCCCATGTATTCCAAACAGCTCGCGTAGAGCAATGTTAAGTCCATACATGTTCCAAGTCGTTGGTCGAGAACGGCGTCTGGCAGTCGGATCCTTTGTCCTTGTTTTTCAAAACTAGACGGCGGCTCCGCGTATGTGATATTCTCCTGTTGAATCACTGAAAAGACTGCGGCCGCCATCTTTTTTACGCGATCTCGATTCCCGCTCTGATATCCATTGAGCGAAGGAGAACCAGTCCATTCGCGCAACAACTCGGAAGCTTTGTGGACAAGTTTCGCGATTACTGGATGATTCGGCATGACGAAAGCCGCAAGTAATTCAGGATAATGAAGGAGACCGGGCCATTCGTCAAACGCGAGAATCGTGATCTTTCTAACATCGTTGGCGAGAATACGTTCCTTTTGAAGCGCTTCGATTTTCAAAGTGCAAATCACGCGCTCTGTGAGGTTCAGCAGTTTTTCGGCGTTGAGAATCACATCGAGGTTGCGCAAAAAACGTTCTTCGCCCGGTCTCAAACGATCTATGTGTAGCCAGAAATCTTCTGCGAACCCCCCGCTTAAACTGATGGCGATTTCGACGTCGTCGATTTCTTCTTCGGTAGGATTTTTGACGCAAACAGAGTTGATGAAAGATATGTTGTTATGGATCGCGACATAATGAACGACGTCGTCGATATCGCCGGTAAGCTGGAGTCGTGGAGTTGTATGGAGAGCGTCGTTTGGTTCTGAATCGGTCATGTCTTCCTAACGCTGGATTCTAGGTTTTGGAGGGAAAGACTAGGAAATCGCGAGCAAGAGCTTAAAATAATTCGCGCCGTCGTTTCCCGAAGCGGTCGGAAAACGGCGGCGCCGACGTAATTTCGG
>CAMZHY010000360.1 GCA_947307005.1 uncultured Planctomycetaceae bacterium | reverse complement strand
CTGAAATTCCGCGAAAAGACCGCGCTCGCATTCGGTTCCTACGGCTGGGGAATCGGCGCGACCGAAGCGATTCAGAAAGCGCTCGAAACCCTCAAATACCCCGCGATCGAACTCTCCCCCGTCAAAGCGAAGCAGCGTCCCGACGCCGCCGCGCTCGACGCCTGCCGCCAAGCCGGCGCCATGCTCGCCGACGCCGCGTGGGAACGCTTTAGAAACGACCAGTAATCGATGGAAAAGGAACGTCGCGATGAGTTGTCATGATATCGGACGAGGAATGGCGTCGGTAGCGGACGTCGTTGTCGAACTGTACGAGGAGAATAAGATCGACAAAGAGGCGGCGATGCGTCTTGTGTACGCTTGCAGGAGGGGCGTCCACTGGTGCGACGGCAACGAATCTGAGGCGATCGAGACCGTAGCGGACGCCGGATATTGCGGATTATGCTTCGAGAAGAAAGACGACTTGTCTTCCGTCTATGACAACGATCTCGGCTACCCCCAATGCTACAACGTCTTTAAAGACTTCGACGCCGACGCCGCGCATTTCTATCTTTGCCCCGAGTGCAAGCGTCGCGTAATCGACGAATACAAAAAGAAAAACAATCTTTCTTAATTTTGACGTCGGTCTACGGGGGGGGAGAGACAACCGACTGTTCGACGTCTCGCCCCTCGCCCCGCATAACGTCGAATGGTCTTAAAACGCCTAACGCCAACGTCTTTTTCGTAGACGTTGGCGTTAATGCGTCTAAGGGCTATTCAAATATTTGTCTATGACGCGATCATTCCGCAACGGGAAGTTTCTCGCCAAGAATCATCTTGCACTCGATCGACTTGAGGCTCATGCGGACCGTCGTCGTTCCCTTTTCTTTATCGACGCTCACAACGTCCGCGTTCTGATCGACGCGTTCCGTCTCGCCCGTAATCGGGTTCCAAACGTCAATCCACCGGAACGTTCCGCGCAGCGTCGCGTTGAACTCCGCCGGGCTGTTCGACGAGTTCGCGATGAAGTAAACGTCCGTCCCGTTCTTGACCTTATGGATGTACGAAACCATCCCGTCGATATCGTAGTCCCAGCGCGGAATGACGTTGAGCGTCGGGAGTTCGGTCCCTTCGACCGCTTCGAGCCGGATATCGGCGACGGGCGCGAGATAATCGGCGGCGGCGCGGAGCGCAGGGAAAATTATAGCGCGTCGATTTCCTTGTTAAACGCTCTAAGCCAAGCGCCGTCCGTCCACTTGTTGGCTTTCGTTATGCCTAGCGCGATTTCTTTCGCGCGTTCTTTCGTTACGCCGCCGTTTCGGCATAGTTCGATAATCAGACGACCGCCGCGTATTGTCTCGACCCCTTCGGAACGACAATGGTTAATAAGACCTTTATCGTTCGTGACGCAACAATAACCAAGACGTTTCGCGACGAAAAAACATAGCCAATCGAAAGACGAAAGGGAACTATCGGCCGCGCGCCTTTCGGCTTCCTGTTCCTCGGTCTTTTCCGCAAGAACCAAGTTTATTCCTAATTCCGACGCTTCGTCGCGTCCTTGAATCTGGTCGACTTCTTTAAGCATTTCGTCGACAAAACAAACTTCGCCGACATATTGAGACACAAGAGAAAAAAGCGTTTTATCGGCTTTCACGTAGTCAATTACGATGTTTGCGTCCAAAACAAGGTATTTCATACGGTCGCTTTTCCCGTCTCTTCGTCCACCTCCAAGAAATATTCCTCCGGCAAACTCTCGTAAAAGTCCCGATATGACATATTAAGCGCTTCCGCGCCTTTACGGATTGACATTTCGCCGTTTAAAACCTCCTTAAAGACAAGTTCGCGCAAAGATTCGCGCGTCGGAACTGGATTCAACAACGACGTCGGTTCATGTATAACTATGCCAAAATCGGCGTTTTCTATCTCGCTCATTGCTTAACCTCTTCGATTTCGTCGCGTCGACGCTTGCCAATGATACTTAGATTGCGGCGTCGCGTCAATAAATCCAAGAAAAGAATCAGGTCGGCGCCGATTTTTAGAACGCGCGGCGTCCGGACTTTTCCGAACGCCGCGCGTTTTGTTATTCCGTCGATTCTTCAAACGCGATCATTCCGCAACGGGAAGTTTCTCGCCAAGAATCATCTTGCACTCGATCGACTTGAGGCTCATGCGGACCGTCGTCGTTCCCTTTTCTTTATCGACGCTCACAACGTCCGCGTTCTGATCGACGCGTTCCGTCTCGCCCGTAATCGGGTTCCAAACGTCAATCCACCGGAACGTTCCGCGCAGCGTCGCGTTGAACTCCGCCGGGCTGTTCGACGAGTTCGCGATGAAGTAAACGTCCGTCCCGTTCTTGACCTTATGGATGTACGAAACCATCCCGTCGATATCGTAGTCCCAGCGCGGAATGACGTTGAGCGTCGGGAGTTCGGTCCCTTCGACCGCTTCGAGCCGGATATCGGCGACGGGCGCGAGATAGTCGGCGGCGGCGCGGAGCGCGTCGACCGTCGGACGCGGGAGGAAGACGGCGCGGTCGCGATAGACCGGCTCCTCATAGGTTACAAGGGCGCTTTCGTCGCGCTTCGGCTGGTATTCGCCCTCCTTGTTGTTCTCGCGGCATTCGATGATTTTGACCGAACGCGCGATGTCTTCCTGACCCGTCTTAATCGCGTCGCGCGGCGCCTGAGTTCGAGGATCGATCCCGAAGATTTTCTCGATGATTTCGCAAACTCGCGCGTTCTTATCGGGGCCCTCCGCCGCCATCGACGGAAGCCGCGTCGTCGCGAGGACGCGCCCGCCCGCTTCGTAGAATTCCAAAACCTTTTCGAGGTTCGCCAGAGAAATCACGTCGGCGCCGGGCAGGACGAAGACGCGATACTCTTCCCAGTTGGAAACGTTCTCAAGGCGCAGAAGCGTCTCGCCGTCGCGCTTTACGATCGAGCATTTCTCATCCAGAACCTGCGGATGAATCAGCGTAAAATCGCGCCAGATTCGCGTCGAGAAATCGGAGCCAACCCCGAGGTAGTCCGTCTCGCGCGGCATGAGAATCCCGTAAGGATACTCCCCTTCCGTCAGTTTAAACTGGAAGTGGAAGAACGCTTTGAGATTGTCGATCGGATAAAGGAACGCGAAGTCCGCGACGTGGCGGCCCCCTTGGAGCATCATGCTGCACCGCGAGACGAAGTCGCCGTATTTCGGAAGAAACCCTTCGAGTTTCGGATTGCGCCATGAAATCTCAGGGGGGATGTAGACGGTCGCGGGGTCGGTCCATATTCCGTGCGGGAGGAGCAGGTTGCCGCCGCGCGCGAAGATTTCCATCGCGGAGCGGTACATCATCGACGGATCGAAGGAACCTTCGCGATAGTTGCCGTAGATTTCGACGAAACAGAGCGGGAAGTCGTAGTTGAACGCCGCCGACGTCGGGATTTTGAACCCGTCGCGTCCGTGACCGTAATAGTGGATCGAATCGAAGAGAACCGCGTCGGAGCCTTTGTGCGACGCCATCGCGTCCCCCGCCATGTCGATCGGCTCGATCACGTACGGTCCCTGCGGGTGTCCCGTCGAGATCATGTCGAGCCCGTGATCGACGCGCCACTGACGCGCCATCGAGATGTAGCCGTCTGCAAAGAGGCGGTTGCGCGTCGTCCAGAGTCGATAGCGCGCCGACGGCGTCTCGTCGCCGATCGGATAGAAGAGCGCCGGATAGTCAAGATCCGGGTCGGCGTTCCAGAGCGCGCGATATTTGTCGTTGAACTCAAGCGCCCAGTTGCGCGAGCCTTCCGTCTGCGTGTTCGTTATGTCGTCGAAGAAGGACGCCTTGATCGTCGTCCCGAAATGATCGGGGAAGAGTTCGTAAAATTTATCGTAGGTAAGCGAGAAGAAGTTTTTGACCGCGCTCGGCGACATATAGTCCACGAGACCGCGCGAGTCCGCGACGCAGACAAAGAGGAAAACTTTCCATTCCCCTTCGGGGACGTCCCAAGAGATCGTCCCGTCAGCCGCGACCTTGTCGCGAATATTGACGCGCTCGAACGTCGCCGTATTCATCGCGACGGCGGCCTGCAGAACGCCCGCGGGATTGCCGAAGAGCGCCTTTTCCGCGAACGCGACGGGGCTCTTCTCCTCGAATTTCGCCGGGCCTTTAACGGTCCACTCGTATTTGTCGAGGCGTTTGAGCATCGAATCGGGGAACTGCTCTTGGAGCCGTCCGCCGGCGGTGCCGCTCGGGAAGTCGACGTCGTCGTAGAAAATAACCTTCATCCCGAGCTTATCGGCGAGGTCGAGCGCCTTGCCATACTGCGTAAGATACTCGTCGGAAAGGTACTTCGGCGTCGTCTTGGTCAGCGGAAG
>CAMZHY010000359.1 GCA_947307005.1 uncultured Planctomycetaceae bacterium | reverse complement strand
GTCTCGGTCGGAGTCGTCAAGCCGACGCAATCCCTCTAAGGGGTCCCGACGAGTCGAGTCAAAAGCTTCCCGCTAATTCAATTGTAAGAATTCGCCCCGCCTATTACAACGCGGTTTTCGCCAGTTTTTTGAAAAAAAAGTTTTTTTGACGGCTAGATAAAATTGCAGCGGTCAAAGATTTCGGTTCGAACCCGTCCTTTGTTCTCTCAAAAACGACGGCGCCGCGACGCGAGGTCGTCGCCGAGGCGCCGTCAGTCGGCGCGCCGTTACCGCTCGACGCGATCGGCCCCGTCTCGAAGCGCGCGCGTTACGCCGCAGTCGTCGGGGACGCGATATCCTTCGGCAAGCATCGCGTCGGCGAATTTCTGTTTCACTTCTTCGAAATCATAAACCCGTCCGCCGTGCGCAAAATGATACGCGACGGCAAGGTGTTCGACTTTATAGCGTCTAATCCCCGCGCGCGTCAAACGGTTCGCAAACTCGACGTCGTTGCCGCCGTAGCCTTCGAAGCGTTCGTCGAATCCGTTGACCTTGAGCGCGTCCGCGCGCCAGAACGCGAGATTCGCGCCCGCGACTCCGCGACGCTCCGTCGGCGTGATCTCCTCGTCAAGCGTCCCCGTCTCCGACGTCAGCCGCGAAAGAAATCGCGAGCGGATCGAATGGAGTCGCTTCGTCGTACCCGACGTAAAGACGCCGATTCGCGTGTCGCCCGTTTTCAGCACGTAGTCGCGGCGCTCGGCGAGGAGATGCGTTCGCGTCCCGGCGACGTAGAAGCCCGGTCGCGCCGTCCGCGCGTGATCTTCGATATAACGCGGCCCAATGAAACAGTCGCCGTCGAGGAGCGCGATATATTCGCCCGTCGCGACCGCGATCGCGTTGTTGCGACTGCGATTGAGGCGGAACCCTTTGTCCTTCTGCCAGACGTGGACAATCGGGACGTCCGTCTCTCGGCGCAGCGCGCGCGTAACCTCGAAACTCTCCTCGGTCGACCCGTCGTCCGCGACGATAACTTCATGCGGCGGAACCGTCTGACGCAGCGCCGTCCGTATCGCGAGCCGAAGATAATCAGGCTTGTTGTAGGTCGTGATAATTAGCGAAGTTGTGGGAAGATTCAAAGTTTTCAAAGGCGTCCTGCCTTTCATTCTGTTGCAAGTTGACGAAACGACGCGCTCTCGCGCCGTCGCATTCTATAAAACTCAAAAAGGCGGCGCAAGTTCATTTTATGAAACGCCGACCGACGCGTTTCGAGCGAACGGCGCGGACATAAAAAGAGGCGTCCCCAAAGAGACGCCTAAAAGAATAGCTCGCCGAAGGCGGATTCATAATCCGCGTTATGGAACGGCGCTATTTTGTCGAAGCCGTCAACGCTTAACAATTTCCAACCGAACCGGACTTCGCGCCGCTCAACTTGATCCAACCGAACAAGACGTCCGCGCTTGCGCTGGCGGACCTGGAGTTTTCGCCAGTCCGCGCCTCAGCGTTATCGCGCGCCATGAGGCGAATACCGTCCGCGGCGACGTCGCCGCTAGCCGCCGAAGTCGTCGAAGAAGACGCTTTCGCGTTCGACGCCGAGGTTATCGAGCATTTTGAGGACGGACTGCGTCATCATCGGCGGGCCGCACATGAAATACTCGCAATCTTCCGGGGCCTTATGCTGGCCGAGGTAAGCGTCGAAGAGCGCCTGATGGATAAAGCCGCGCAGGCCGGTCCAGTTGTCTTCGGGCAGCGGGTTGTCGAGCGCGAGGTGGAACGAGAAGTTCGGATGTTCCTTTTCAAGCTGCTCGAACTCGTCGACGTAAAACGCCTCGCGGAGGGACCGCGCGCCATACCAGAAGGAAATCTTCTCCTGGCGGTTCTGATGTTTGAGCAGTTCGAAGATATGGGATCGCAGCGGCGCCATTCCCGCGCCGCCGCCGATATAGATCTTTTCGCACGGCGTGTCGCGCACGAAGAACTCGCCGTAAGGTCCGCTGACGACGACCTTGTCGCCCGGTTTGAGACTGAAGATAAAGGAGGACATCAGCCCCGGCTCGACGTCGGGATTGCGCGGCGGCGGCGACGCGATGCGCACGTTGAGTTTAACGATCCCCTTTTCCTGCGGATAGTTCGCCATCGAGTAAGCGCGCGTCACGCCTCCGGGGACGGAACTGACGTAGCGCCACAAGTTGAACTTGTCCCAATCGGCGCGATATTCCGGCGCGATATCGAAGTCTTTATACGCGACGGTCAGTCCGGCGGGGCGTTCGATCTGAATGTAGCCGCCCGCCTTGAAATCGACGTCCTCGCCCTCGGGAAGCTGTAAGACGAGCTCCTTGATGAAGGTCGCGACGTTGTTGTTGGAGCGGACGACGCATTCCCACTTCTTGACCGAGAAGACCTCGGGGGGAATCTCGATCCGCATATCCTGCTTTACGGGGGTCTGACACGCAAGGCGAACGCCCGTCTTGATCTCCTTTCGCGTCATATGTCCTACTTCAGTCGGCAGAATTTCGCCGCCGCCAGAAAGAACGCGAACTTTGCACTGTCCGCACGACCCGCCGCCGCCGCACGCGGACGGCACGAAAATCTTCTGATCGGCGAGCGTCCCGAGGAGTTTGCCCCCCGTCGGAACGGTCAGCGTCTTCGACGCGTCGCCGTTGATCTCGATCTTGACCGCGCCGCTCGGAACCAACGTCGCCTTCGCGGCGAGAATGATCGCGACGAGCGCGAGAATAATGACCGTAAACGCGACCACGCCCGCGATAATTACGCTAAATCCTGTCATGGCGTTGTTTTCCTCCGATGATTCACATGCCCGAGAACGTCATAAACGCCATCGCCAGCAGTCCGGCGGTCATGAACGCGACCCCCAGCCCGCGCAGTCCTTTCGGAACGTGGCTGTATTCGAGCTTCTCGCGAATCCCCGCGAGAATCACGATCGCGAACGCCCAGCCCATCCCGGAAAAGAGCCCGTAAAGCGCGCTGTCGCCAAGGCTATAGTCTCGCTGCTGCATGAAGAGCGAGCCGCCCATAATCGCGCAGTTCACCGTAATGAGCGGCAGAAAGACGCCGAGCGCGTTGTAGAGGGGCGGGAAGAAGCGGTCGAGCGTCATTTCCAAAATCTGAACGAGCGCCGCGATCACGCCGATGAACGTGATGAAGGACAGAAAGCCCAAATCGAGACTCGCGAGCGCGTCGATTCCGGTCCACGAGAGCGCCCCCGCGCGCAGCACGTAATTGTAAAGAAGGCAGTTGACCGGAACGGTGATCGCCTGAACGACCGTCACCGCGATTCCCAGTCCAAACGCCGCGCTAACCTTTTTGGAGACCGCAAGGAAAGTGCACATTCCCAAGAAGAGCGACAGCGCAAGGTTCTGCGTGAAGACTCCTTGGACAAACATTGAAAGCGCGTGTTCCATCGATTATATCCTTATCGAAGAACCCCGAGACGCCATGCGGCGTTCGGGCGTTCATTCGGCGTCTTGCATCTCTTTATTGCAGGTTTTCACAAGCCAAATAATTCCGCCGATCAGGAAGAACGCCGCCGGCGCCGTGACCATCAGACCGTTCGGAACGTACCAGCCGCCGTTCTGAACCGTCGGAAAGACGACGATTCCGAAAAGCTTGCCGAACCCGAACAGTTCCCGGAAGAACGCGACGACGAGCAGCACGGCGCCGTAGCCGAGTCCGTTGCCGATCCCGTCGAGGAGGCTGTCGCTCACTTTATTCTTGATCGCGAACGCCTCCGCGCGCCCCATGACGATGCAGTTCGTGATGATGAGTCCGACGTAGACCGAAAGCTGCTTGCTCAGATTGTAGGAGAACGCTTTGATGAGCTGATCGACCAGAATCACGAGCGTCGCGATGATCGTCATCTCGACGATCATGCGGATCGAACCGGGAATGACCTTGCGGATAAGCGCGACGCCGACGTTGGAGAACGCGGTCACGAACGTCACGGCGAGCGCCATGGTGAGCGCGGTCTTCAGACTCGTCGTCACGGCGAGCGCGGAACAGACGCCGAGAATTTGGACGAAAATCGGGTTGTTCTTAAAGAGCGGTTTAAGAAAGCTGTCTTTGCTTGTTTCGCTGAGTTTCATTGTTCGCCCTTTCAGTTCGCGGTCGCGGAGGAATCCGAAGACGACGCGGTCGGCTTCGGAAGTTCGATCTCGTTGAAGCGAAGTTTATTCAGGAACGGACCGTAGCCGTCGTCGCCGAGCCAAAATCGGATCGTATTCGTCACGCCTTTACCGGTGAGCGTCGCGCCGGAAATCCCGTCGACCATGCTCGCCGCGCCCTTCGCGTCGGGACTGACCGTCCCCTTAACGACGGCGATGATCGGCTCGCCCTCTTTGTCGACCGCGAC
>CAMZHY010000358.1 GCA_947307005.1 uncultured Planctomycetaceae bacterium | reverse complement strand
CGAAGAGATCGTCTGCACGCCGAACCACAGGTTCTATGTGATCGGCAAAGGCTGGGTCTCCGCCAAAGACTTGCAATTGGGCGACTTCTGTTTATCCGCAAATGGTGAAAGGATCGCGTTTGTCTCGAAAGAGAATCTTGCAGAAAAACAACGCGTTTACAACTTCGAGGTTCAAGGGAAACATACTTACTTTGTTGAAAATGGCGCTTGTTTTGTACTGGTTCATAATGTTTGTCCGAATTGTGGCGGCGACCGTTGGGAACAAGTTGATCGCTCTTGTACTGAAGTGTTTTTTAGAAATTTTGGAAACTATTATTCAAACGATTTAGGTTTTACCTACAACAAGTATATCCCTTGTACTTGTAATTCAACTCCTTCTACATCTAAATTCGTTTTAAAATTTGTGTTCAATAGGCTCTTAGATTTGGTAAATTACTCAGATGCTGGAATGAATTATTATAGACAAACTGGAAAAATGTTAACCCAAGAGCCAATAAAACGATCATGGGAAGAAGCTATAAAATATAAACTTGATTCAAATGGATATCGATTTGCCGCAAAATTAATGAGATTGAGTTTGCAAGACGAAATTGACTATCAAGAAAATAACAATATATATATATTCGGAAAAAACTATGATGATTATGGAATAATATCTAAAATTTTAGATAATTCGCTTTACAATCATACTATTGATTCGTTTAAATCACCAACAAAACCGGATGGGCGTACTTCAGCAGCTTTGTCATTTGACTCCGGCGAATTGTTTTATGCCTTGCACAATGCCACTTTATGTTACGATGAAATTGAACATTGGATATATATTGAGGACACATTTGATTTTACAGAATGGTTAGTATCTCAAGATATTGATGAGTATTCTAACCCCGCAAGTTGGGCAAACGACATCGCGTGTTGCGATCAGAATATTGGCGTGATACATCCTTTTAAATTCCGCATCTATATTAAAAAGATTGAGATAGAATGAAAATATTTTTTTGGACGTCGATAACGTTAAATGTCGTATTGTTCCTTGCAAACGCGTATTGTTTTTTTTTTACGTCGCTTTCCGACGAGAAAAAATTCCCGCCCCCTTCGATGTTTAGCGTATGGTCGTCCTTTGACGGACGGTACGGGATAGAAACCTTTGGTCATAACGAAGTCGGCTTTATTGATTATTTACACGTAATTCCGAACATATTGCCGCTGGCGTCCTGGTATGTGGAAGGAAACGCGGTTTATTTGCAAAGGATCGACGGGGACTGCTATCAATTCGATTTAGATAAAGACGAATTTGTAAAGTATTACCCGTCGATCCGACTCGTTCCGGAGGAAGAATCAAAGAATTACGAACATATAAAGATTAGCGTCGAATGGAAAGGCGGCGGCGCGGCGAACGGCGAAGAAGTCGTCGAGACATACGCTAACGGAAGCGTCGCCGTCGTTTTGCATAACGACGACAAAAAGCGCTATTACAGAGAATATACAAAATATTCTCCGGATTCGAATTCTACGCTCGAATACTCTTTCGAATGGGCGTTGCGTGACGACGGTCCGCCTTACGACAAGTATCGCGAAGATGGCGTCGCTTTAGATCGTTGGAGTTTCGACGCGCTCGAAAACGAATTGGAACTTCAATTTGAAGACGGCAAAAAATTTAAGCGCAAACTTACTGCGAGAGATCGAGACAATCGCCGATGGGAGGAGTATTGATCGACGTTTCCCGCTGTTGCGCAAACGGATCGGTCGAATTATAACCTGCTATAAAAAAACAAGTTAAAAAATCATCGTTCATTCGACTTAAATCGGGACAGAGGTCGAAACGTTTATGAAAAGGTCGAAAAAACTCATTCTTTGTTTCGCGGTCGTTTTAGCGTTCGTTCAAACTTTTATTTTTGTCGATCGAAACGTGAAATTCGCCCAAACGCGCGCCGCCGCTAAATTTCCCGACGGAACGACGCCTTCGAAATATAAAGTCGTCTGGGCGTCCGGCAATCGACGTTATTCGATCGAAAGTTACAACGACCAGTTCTGCTATTATTACGATTACGCCAACAGAAGATTTGAAGGTCCATTAGCTTCATACAGTACGGATCATGATCGTATCTATCTTTCCTGTTATAATACAAATAATGTGTTATCTGAGGTAAACAACGGAGCCCTCGCCGAATATCTCTCTGGGATCCGTCTTTATTTTGAGGTCGATCGCAAAACCGGAAAAATCAAATTTTACCACGATCGCAAATCTCTCGAGGATATTCCAGACGAAGAAAAAATTCATTATCAAGATAATTGCGCGCGCCCCGACGAGCATTTTCCGCCATTATACGTTCCCGAAAACGTTCAATAACTTAGAACCTGTATTCAGAATCTGTTGAGTAAAGTGTTCATGTGTGAAATGATGAACATATTTTCAGCATGTTTGGTTTTGATTTCAAAATCTTTCGAAAGTCGACGCGAGTGGTTCGCCCACGCGAACGTTCGTTCAACTTTCCACCGTTTTGGTAATATTTTGAATTCAGACCTGATTCGTTTGGAGGTATCGACTCCAAGTTTAAGAAGTGTCAAAACATTGTTTTCGAAGGTTTTACAGTACCCGGCGTCTCCACTGAAGCGTTTAATCGTCGGATACTTTTGCGTCGCCTTTTGCGCTGGTTTAATCCCTGAGACTGTATCGTGAATGTTTGCGGCGTGAACAACGATCGTAAGTAGATTCCCCATTGTGTCGACAACAATGTGACGTTTACGACCTTTGATTTTTTTTCCCTCCGTCGAACCCACGTTCCTGTGAGGCGAAAGTCGTTTTAACGCTTTGGGAGTCGATAATCCCGTATGTTGGCGTGGAGAGTCGTTTCGCTTTTTGGCGGGTTTTCTCGACCAACATATCCATTGCCTTTTCCCATTTCCCTGAGATAACGGCGCGTCGATAAAAAGACCAAACCGTTGGGTAAGGAGGAAAATCGTTAGGCAAAAGTCTCCATTGACAACCCGTTTTGATCAAGTACAACACCGCGTTGACCAATTCACGTTTACTATGCTTAACAAAATTCTTCCCGCGACTCGTCTGAAAAATAGACTCGATTTGTTGCCATTGACTATCAGTCAAGTCTGTACTGTACTTCATTTAATCACCTCTATATACCTCGGTTGGTATGTTATCGGCGATTTCATGTTTTTCATTCACTGAATACAGGTTCTAAATATGGGGTTAATTTATAATTATCTAGACGACGATCCACCCCCTGTTCCAGCAACTCTGGAAACCCCGGGTTTTTCTTTGAGCATATGTCCTGTTTTCCGTTTTTTGGATTGCAGTACAAAAATCATTGAATTTGCCGTCGACTTATCTGTTGCAGAAATACCGCTGCGAGATCTTTATGACTCGACGCCGATTGCTCAATTCCACTTTAAAATATTCACGGGGTTTCAATCGATTTGTTTGGAACAGTTTATCGATTTTTTTAGCAGAAATTCACATTTAGATCCTATTTTATATCTTAATCGCGATTGCGAGGATAATCATTTTGAGGACTCTATATGCAATATGGATTATAAATTGATAGTAACGCTTACGTTTCCATTCGGAGAAAAAAAAGATTGCTACGAATTTAATATTGGTGTTACTTTAAATATTGGTAAAGGTATGTCAGACAATGTCGTTAAGGTATCGCTTGAAAGCGTTGTCTCGAATAAGAATTGTCTTATGTTTTCTAAACAATTAAATGAATTTAAAAAATATTTCGATATGTTATAAAGCTTTCGAAAATAAAATTAACAATATCAGAAAGAACGCTCAAAAAAAGAATAAAGGAGAAACACATTGGCGAAGAGGCAAGTAGACTTTCAATGGGTTCCAGACAAACGCGCTTTGGGACGTTTTTGTTTAGGCAAACCTATAAAATATTATAATAACTTGGGATTGCAGTTCGACACAGATTGCGGATATTACTGGTTTCCCGATTATGAGTATCTTTACGTATATACAGATACATATACTAATGAAGAAACTGAGAAAACTAAACTTTTTGCTAATAAATACATACGAGACGACGACGGTAGAATTGACATGATCAGTTCTGACAAGTATTTTTACTACGACAAAATAAATTTAATAGGTAAGAACACGTTGTATATTTTATCGTTTATGAAGTCTTTATTTAACTTAAAACCAGACGTCGATCCCAATTGTGACGATATAGTTGATTTCGAGAAAAGCGATGGTACTTACCAAACTTGTAAGTACGTATGGTTCTTTCCCCTTGGAATAAATTTTAGGTTCTATAACGATAGAGTAGAAGGTGTTGCTTTATTCAGTTAACCGCTCCAGCAGCCGCATTTCTTGCGGAGATTAAAAAATATGAA
>CAMZHY010000357.1 GCA_947307005.1 uncultured Planctomycetaceae bacterium | reverse complement strand
TTCCTTCAGTACGAAGGGCTGAACCCTTCGGGATCGTTAAAGGACAACGGGATGGCGGCGGGCGCGACGCACGGGCGTCTCGTCGGGGCGACGCGCGCCGCGTGCGCGTCGACGGGGAACACGAGCGCGTCGCTCGCGCTCTACTGCGGCGTCACGAAGTTTATGAAGTCGGTCGTTTTCGTCGGTTCGGGGAAGATCGCGTACGGCAAATTGTCGCAGGCGCTCGACTACGGGGCGCGCACGATTCAGATTCGCGGCGATTTCGACGACGCGATGGCGCGCGTTCAAGAGGTTTCCCGCGCGATGGGAATTTACCTCCTCAACAGCCTCAACCCGTTCCGGCTCGAAGGGCAGAAGACGATCATGTTCCGCGTCCTCGAGGCGCTGCGCTGGGAGGTTCCCGACTGGATCGTCGTTCCCGGCGGCAACCTCGGCAACTCGAGCTCGTTCGGCAAAGCGTTTATCGAGCTCAAGAAACTCGGGCTGATCGACCGCGTTCCGCGACTCGCCGTCATTAACGCGGCGGGCGCCGACTCCCTCGACCGGCTGTACAACGGCGAAGGACTGCGCTGGAACGGCGGGCGCGTCGATCAGGAGAAGATCGCCGCGTTTTACGCGAAGATGGACGCGGAAAACCGCCGCGCCGACACGATCGCCAGCGCGATCGAGATCAACCGCCCCGTCAACCTGACGAAATGCCTCCGCGCGCTCGACTTCTGCAACGGCGTCGTTCGCAAAGTCACGGATCAGGAGATCGTCGACGCGAAGGCCCAGATCGGCGCGAACGGTTTCGGGTGCGAGCCCGCGTCCGCCGCGAGCGTCGCCGGCGTCAAGAAACTCGTCGAAGAGGGCGTCGTCGGTCGCGACGAGCGCGTCGTCTGCATCCTCACCGGGTATCAGCTCAAGGATCCGAACGCGACGGTCGCGTACCACGGCGACGATCGGAAATTCTTCGACGATTACCTCGGCGTTCACGGCGTTAAGACGGCGCGATACGCAAACGCCCCCGTCGTCGTCGACAACGATATCGACAAGATTCTCGCCGTCCTTCGCGATGCGTGATCGAACGGTCGTAGGCGCGGGCGCGATTCTTGCCCTTGGGGCGATCGTTTTTGGTTTCGTTTTTTGCGTCAAACGCTCGGAACACGGCGATCGGACGACGGTTTTTCGCGTCCAGAGCCGTTCAATGGAGCCGTCGCTCCTCGGACCTCGGTTTGAACTGACCTGTCCCGAATGCGGGGCGTCCGTCGTCATGTCGATCGATCTCGCCCCCTCGGAGGCGGGCGCGGAGCAGGGTGGGGAAACGTCTCCCGAGGTTCAAGCGTTTCGCGAACGAGTTCGCGTCATGACGTGTCGACGCTGCGGATTCGACCGCGCGCCCGCGGCTTCCGCCGTCTTTTGCGACGGCGACCTTCTGCGGGCGGCGTCCGTCGATTCGTCGTCGCGTCTTCTCGAACGCTGGCGCGTCGCGGTCTTTCGCGACGCGTCGGGAGTTCGCTCCCTTAAGCGAATCGTCGGACTCCCCGGCGAACGCGTCGCGATTCGCAACGGCGACGTCTGGATCGACGGGAAACTTGCGCGGCGTCCGCCCGAACTGCCGCGACGCGTCGCGACGGAGATTCAACCGACGTTCGAAACGCGCGCCGCCGACCGTCTTTTAGTAACGAGCGTCGTCGTCTCGCGCCGCGCGACGGACGACGGAAAAGAAATTGTTGAAAGGACGCCCGCCGCGATCTCGAACGAATCGCCGATCCCCAGTTTCAACGGCGGCGCGTCGTCGCCGACGGAACTTGTTCGAGACTTCGAGATCCGATTCCTGTGGAACGCGGACGGCCCCGGCGGCGAACGGCTCCTCGCGCTCGTCCGACGCCCCGACCGCGCGTGGCTGGCGGATTATTCAGCGATTCGGAGAGTCGTCTCCGTTCGTTCGATCCAGTTGCGCGACGACCGCGCGGTTTCGGGACGGCGTTTTGAAGAACTGACGCTCGACGACTTCGCCGACGCTAAAGCGACGGTGAAAAGAACGCGCGACGTCGTTTGGAACGGGACGCTCGACGTTTCCGTCGCGGCGATTGACGGCGAATTGACGCTGGCGGTCGCCGAAACCGAACTCGCCCGGTTTGACTTAGGCGACGCAGAGTCGACGGCGACGGCGGCGATTTCGACGCCCTTTGCGATTCTCGGGGACGCGTCGCGCGCGTCTTTCGTTAAAATATTTCGAGACGTCCATTATTCGTCGTCGGACGACGGCGAATGGACGACTCCAGTCGGGAGCTATTTCGTCCTCGGCGACAATTCGTCGGCGTCGCTCGACAGTCGTTTTCCCGACGCGGGCGAGTTCCGCGTTGAGGACGCGACGCCCGTCGCGGCGGACGACGCCGTTTTGCGCTGAGAACGAAGTTGATTTTGGAAAGATACGGTTATTCATTGGAGGAATGAGAAATGGGAACTCGCGTACCCCTTGACCCGGAAGAAGTTCGCCGTCGGGAAATGACGGAAAAATTGTCGTTAAGTCTCGCCGAGATTGGTCTTTCCGTACGAACGACGAACTGTCTTGACGAGCAGGGGATTTCCACGGTCGCCGACCTTCTGAAATGCCGCCGTCAGACGCTGCTCAATATTCCCAACTTCGGCGCGAAGACGCTCGAGGAAGTCTTTAAAGCGCTCGAACGACTCGGTTTCGTGCGCGCCGAGATTCGCAAAAGCGAGAGCGGTTACGCTCCCGAAGAAGCGGCGGCGCTCCAGAGAGAACGCGAAGCCCAGCAGTCCTGAGACCAGCGAAGATCCGAAGACGAAACGGTTCTTAGCGCAACCTGAAAGGCGATCATGACCGAGCGTTCGAAATCCAAATCCGCCGCGGCGCTGCGTCGATTCGTATTTCTCACGCAGTGGCGTCTTTCGGAGATGTTCGCCTTCTCGATGATTTTCACGCTGGGGGCGCTGATTCTCGTCATTCATCTCGCGACGTGGGGCGTCGAGGCGCGAAAGGACGCGAAATTTCTCGTCGAGACTCCGTGCTTCGTCGAAACCGCGACGATTCGTCCCGACCCTTCCGCGCCGCAGACGCGGTTTCGTCCCGAAGTGACGATTTGCTACGCGTTGAAAGGCGAGTCCTTCACGACGACGACGTACGACCGCCTTACTCTTACCGAGGATAAAGGCTTTACGTACGATCGCGAAAGCGCGCTGGCGGCGACGCGCCCCTTTTATCCGGGGCGTAGAACGACCTGCTGGGTTCGGGTCGACGATCCGACAAAGGCGACGCTTGTCAAGAGGTCGAACGTTTGGGGCTGGATCTTTCTGTTGATTCCCACGACGCTCATGCTTTCGGGCGGGATTCTTCTCTGTTCGCGAATCTACGAGCGCGTTTTTTCACAAGAGGCGCGCGCGAGCGTCCGACGTCAGACGACGCGGTATCCGACGCTGCCGAACGCGCCGCCCGCGGGCTCGGCGCCGGGTCGCGAACTCGCGCTGCGACTCGCGCCGGACGCGAGTTCGACGTTTTCTTTCGGCATGGCGACGGGTGGCGCCGTCGCGTGGAACGTCGCGGCGGCGACGATTTTCATTTGGACCCTTTGTCTTGCGAAGACGACGGCGGACGTCTGGGCGTCGTGGCTTTTTTTCGCGATCTTTGGCGGACTGGGGTTCGTCTTTGCGTGCCGGGTTTGGACGCGACTTCGCATTGAGCGCGTCGTCGGTTCGACGGAGCTTGAAATCTCGACGCTTCCCGTTCTTCCGGGGCGCAAAGTGAAGTTCTGTCTTTTTCTTCGCGGAAGAATCAACGTGAAGCGTCTCGACGTCTTTCTTAAGTGTGAAGAGATCGCGCGCTACGTTCAGGGCACGAATTCGATCGTCCACCGTCACGAGGCGTATTGTTCGACGATTTTCACGAGTTACGGCGTCGAAGTTCCGGCGCGCGAGACGCGTTCCGAACGCTTTACGGCGACGATTCCGATCGGCGCGGCGCCTTCGTTTCACGCCGAGCATAACGAAGTCGTCTGGAAGGCGACGCTGCAAATGCAGTTCGGAGACGGAGGAACCTTTTCGCGAGATTTTGAAATCGTCGTTTATCCCTTCCTGCCGAAAGAACGCTGAGCGGCAACGCGCCGGCGTTGCATCCGGGTATTCGCCTCATAGCGCGGGACGACGTTAAAGCGCGCACAGGCGAAAACTCTAGGTCGCCGCTCGTTGGCGGCGACGTCAGATTCGATAAACAAGGCGCAGCGTGTTCGGCAAGCGACCCAACGGGGAGCGATGATTTCACGCGCGCGCGGCAGCGCGAACCGGGATCCAACGCCCGCGCGTTGGCGCGACGTCTATCCCCTTAAAAATTAGGACGTCGCGCGGGTTTCGGCGCCGCGTTG
>CAMZHY010000356.1 GCA_947307005.1 uncultured Planctomycetaceae bacterium | reverse complement strand
TCCTTGAGAGACGTTTCCAGAACCGTATATGAAAGTATCAAGCCGCAGATATATCCGGCGGTCACGGAGGAATTCCTTGACGGACGTCATGTGATAAAGGTGGAGTTTAGCGGCGAAAACGCGCCCTATTCTGCATATGGCAGATATTATCTCAGAACCGCCGACGAAGATCGAGAAGTAACCCCGGAGGAACTAAAAGCTTTTTTCGGAGCAAGCAGAGACCGCAGCAGATGGGAAAGAGCTAAATCCGAAGCGACGACGACTCAAATCGATAAGGCGACGATAAAGGCCTTCTGGAAAAAAGCCGTCGCCGTCGGAAGATTGCCGGATGGGAAATATACATGTTCTCTCATATTGAATCGATACGGTCTCATAAAAGACGATCGCCTGACAAACGCGGGAGAAGCGCTCTTCGGCAATACGCATCCGATTACGCTGAAGGCGGCGATATTTGCGACAAATGAGAAATTGACCTTCTTAGACATGAAACTCTATGAGGATAATATTTATAATCTTCTACAAATCGCCGAGGAGTACATATCTAAAAACATTCGTTGGAGAAGCGAGATTATTGGATTCGAGAGAGAGGAAATCCCGGAAATTCCGATAGCGGTTATTCGCGAAGCGCTAGCCAACGGCTTTGCTCACGCCATTTACGACGGACGAACTCAGCATGAAATTTGTATTCATCCGAATATGGTGACGATATACAGTCCGGGAGATTACGCAAGCGAACATAAACCGGAGGAATACGTTAAACGCAACCTTGAATCGGAATTGCGAAATCCCAACATAGCTAAACTCCTGTACTTGACCAAATCAATTGAAAAATTTGGCAGCGGTTTTAAGCGAATTGACAGCCTCTGCAAGGACGCCGGGATCGAGTATTCGTATGAAAGAACAAGCAATGGGTTCAAGTTTATTATTTACAGACCCAAACTTATTAGCGGCGTCCCCGACGTCGTTTACGGAAACGGCGAGGCGTTAAACGTCACGGAACAGACGGTGCTTGCCATATTAAAACGCGACCCGACAATTTCACGCGAAGAAATCGCCGAGAGGGCGTCAAAAACTGTTAGAACCGTGCAGAGAGCCCTCGCGTCTTTGGCGGAAAAGGGATACGTCAGACGCGTTGGAGCAAAGAAAAACTCAACATGGGAAGTGTTGAAATGATGAAGCCACGATAATTCTGGGGATTGGATCGTGAAATTAATTGATCGCGCCGACGCTGCGGAACGCCGAGACCGAAACAACGAAAAAGGGACGAAATGCGCGAGAGAATTTCATAAGCGACATTTTTTGTCGCTTATGAAAAGTGGACTTAAGCGTCAATGAAAACGAACTCGCCGGGTCGCGCGTTTCAAATCGCTTTAAATTGGCGCTCTGGAGTCCCTCGCCTCACGCGAACGTTGTTTCGGACGGCGATAAGGAGGTTTCGGAATACTTTCGCGTTATATTTGTCGGTTTTTTCCAGCGCGAGAATCGCTGGGTCGAGGACTTCGCAAGCGTTGTTTTCAAAGTGAAGCTCGAATTTCCACGCGTACGTCTGCAATTGATAGGAGATATAATTTAGCCGCTTGACGCCATGGATATCGTGAATCGTTATTGTCGTCGAATCGAGCGTCTTAACGGCGAGTTCCTCGGCAATTCTTTCCAGCTCTTGTCGATTGGCGTCGAGAATCGCGCCAATCGACGCGCAGTAGAAAGCGGCGGTCTCCATGTAGAACCTTTGTTCTGAAAGATACGCCTCTTTCGAGTCGCGACACCGTTTAGCGGCCTCGTCGTAAGCCTGATACGCCAAATCAGGTCGGACGACTTCGAGATCGCGCAAGATATACTCAAAGTTAGCGCATACCGATCCTACCTTAAATTCCTTTGCTCGTTCCAGAAGATCGGCGACTATATTTTCGAGTCCTTTTGAATCTCCGGCGTCGATCGCTTTCTTAATCTTTCGTCGGAATCTCTCAAAAACGAAATTCGCGCCGTCTCCGAAGGATTCGTCGGTCTTCATGTACGCAAGAACTCGTTCCGTGAACGCGTTTCCCTCCTCCTCGTCGAGCAGGGAAAGATTGTGTTCGAGTCCCAGCGCCAGCCCCCGATAGTCTTGATTAACTTTGAGATTGCCCGCGAAGGCGACGGCGAACCATATGGACGTCGCTTTTTCCGCCAACTCCGCGTCCTTCGTTTCGTAAAACGCCTTGATTATTTTCATAAAACGATCACCCGACATGGGAACGAGATCGGGATTCGTCCGAAGCTCTTTATAATACGCGTCGGCGACGATTTTCTGCAATTTATACCCCAGTTCAGGACGTCCGTAACCTTCTATGACGTCGTCGCCGGAGTATGTCAAGAGTTCGTCAAACCCCATGGAGAACGCCAAATATTTGGGGTCCTTTTGGACGTCTTGCGCATATTGATCGAGAACCTTTTCGAGTCCCGCGACGCCCTCGGCGTTATAAGCCTCGCCAAAACGCTTGTAGTATTCGGGGTATTCGACTTGATAACGAAGCTTTTCAAGCAGCTCGTCTCGATGAAAGGGAGACGACTCGTTCTCGCCCGCCTTCAGAATCTTTTTGCGAAATTCGGAAAACTTCCATTCTGTAAGATAGAGCGATTCGGCGACAAAATCAACGAGCTTCTCCGCCGCTTGAGGATTCTTCTCGCCCGCTTGAAGCGCGGCGTCGAAGAGCGTATCCCATTTAACGAAGCTAGAATAGGGCTTTTCCAGCATCGCCGTTTTAAACGCCTTGAATTCTTTGCAATCTGCGTCGTCAGATTCAGCGGACGGCGGAGTTTCCGCGTCTTCAATCGGACGCGGCGCCGACAAAAGGGCGCGCGAGGGGAGAATCAGCGAAAGCGCGATCGTCGCAAGGGCGACGGCGACGGGGCGGTTAATCGCAAGGGACATGTCGACCTCCTCACAAACTGGACGTGGCGTTTTGTTCAAAGTGTCGTCGATCACGATCGGGTATGTTAGGATCGTTTCGGACGTCGATAAGCAGTTCTCGGAACAATTTTGCGTTGGGTTTATCCGATTTCTCCAGCGCGCTAATCGCTCGATCGAGAAATTCGAGCGCCTCGAGACTGTCCCCATAGTGAACATGAAATTTCCAAGCGTACGTCTGACGTTGATAGTAGAGATAATCAGTCTCTATATCCAAGACCCGCACCGGTTGACCGAACGAGCGATCCACACGGGTCAATTGTATCTTCCTCGATTTATTCGCTCTTTCGGCAAGCTTGTCGGCAAGCTTTTCAAGCTTTTCAAGATCGGCGTCAAGAATGGCGTCGATCGATTCGCAGTAAAACGCCGCCGTCTGCATGTAAAACCCATTGAGAACATCGTTACGCTCGCGGCAGGTTCTGAACGCCTCGTCGTAAACCTGAAACGCCAAATCGGGACGAACGACCTCGAGTTCGCGCATGATCGCTTCAACTCTAGGACTCAGCGCGCGGCTGGGAAACATCTTTTCCAACGCGACGATCTCGGCGATCGTTTCCTCGAGCTTTTCAAAATCCTCAGACTCGACGAAATCGCGAATCTTACGACCATATCGATTAAAAACGAGTTCTGCAGGTTTTGCGGCATAGTCGCCGCCCCTAACCGCGCGGGGGTTGAAATCCTTTTCCCATTCGACGAGAGCGGCGACGACATTGTCGAATCCTTCAGAATCCCCTTCGTCGGCCGCCTTCTTCATCTTTAGGTAGAATTCCCACAAAACAAGGCGCGCCGCAGAGTTCTCGCCGACGAAGTCGGCGGCTTTAAGGGACGCGACCACTCGTTCGGTAAACGCGTCCGCCCTCTCCTCGCTTATCGCCGACAAGGCCCATCCGAGGCGATTCTCCTCCATTCGATAGCCGTCGTCTCTCTTGCCGTTATCTTCGAAAGCGACGATAAACCAAATCTCAGCGACGTCGTCGGCAAATTCCGCGTCTTTCATTTTAGGGATCGCGTCTACGAATAGTTTGAAGAAATCGTTCGCCGGCATGGGGACGAGTTCGCGATTCTTTTGAAGCTCGCGGAGAACCGCCGCCGCGACGATCTTTTTAAATTTGTCGCCTAGTTTCTGACTGTTGAAACGCAGAATAACGTCGTCCTCGGTTCCCGTCATCATTTCGTCAAGATACTCGTAATCGACCAAAAGTTTCGGATCCTTTTGGACGTCCAGAGCAAATTGATCCAGCGCTTTGTCAACTCCCGCGACGCCTTCGGCTTTATAAGCTTCCTCGAAACGCTTGAAGTAGTTGACTGAAAATCGGAGTTTTTCAAAGACGTCGTCGCGACGAAAGACGGACGACTCGTTTTTACGGGCGTTCTCAATCGCATAAGAAAGACGAAGGAATCGAGTTAGTCTGTTGAGATAGAGGTTCTCGGCGGTAAAATCGACGAGTTCCTTCGCCGCTT
>CAMZHY010000355.1 GCA_947307005.1 uncultured Planctomycetaceae bacterium | reverse complement strand
TTTCATGAGGACCGGAAACATTGACTAAATGAACGGCTAGACGACCTGATTGAGTACGACGGATGGAAACGTCAAGGGGTTGGCGTTCGGCAAGTTGGATTAGAGGCGTGGGGAAAGCTTCCTTCATACCTGTTTCAAGATACTTGGCGAAAGTCGATCCGTCTGCGCTGACAAAGTCCGAGGAGGAGTTATCCGGATTGGGGAACATGACAATCGTCCCTTTACCAAAGCGTCCGACGTCAAGTCGCCACCCTTCGTTTGCTAACAAAGAACTCGTTTGTTCAACGGCGCCAATGGCGGCACGGAGTTCTTCAATAGATTCGTTGCCAATAGCGACGACAGATCCACCGTTATCGAGATAGTCTTTAACCTTCGATTTCAACGTCTCAGACCAACAATCGCCGCGAAAGAAGACGACAACGGGAAATTCGTCAATGCGCTGCGTTAGCGCAGAATCGATAAGGACGTCGACAGCATAATTCAGTTCAAGAAGACGATACAAGATCGGACGTTGCCATGTAATCATAGGAAAGAGCGCTTCGCCCTGACTTGACGTGTCTCGATAGTGTTTTGCCGTCGGACAGAACAGAGCTATTTGGGGGACTCCCGTCGAATACTGACAGAGTTCTTGCCGAGCGCGACAGAATTTAGCGGTTTCCGCCATCGATTCCAATTTGGAAATGCGGACGCTACCATCACGTTCCTGGGTATAATACGCTTGAAACGCTCCTCCTTGGGCGAGCACGCACGCCGCTTCGCGACATAATTGAATTCCAGTTTTAGGGACCCAACCATTTTGCGACGCGAAACTCCACGCCATGAGATCCCACGGTTTTCCCTGGTTCGCCATAAGGCGAGTCGAATAACGGGCTGCGTTGACCGAATTGTTTGGTGAGAAGTCGCCGGAAATAAAGTCGACGTCGGCGGAGACAGGATCCGCCATATGATCAGTAAAAGCCCAGTTGCTGGCAATTTGATAATCAGGCGCGCGATTCTTGACCGCCTTGACGTATGAGCGTAGATATTCGCGAAAAGCCTCCCGATGAAAATTGCACCATTCCAACCATCCGTCTTGATCCGGCGAGGTTGGTATTTCTATTCGATTTGTCGCCTTTTTAAAAGCTTCTTGAGCTTGAGTTCCGTAGTCGATTTGCGTAGCCCAGCATTCGCCGTCGACCCAAACGCCGTCGAGTCCATAATCAAGGGCGAACTCGAGAAGCTGGGGAACAAGAAGTTTATCCTTATATTCAAGGAAAACAGAGGCTTTTTCATGAGATTTATTACCGCTTCTATCAACGACCGCCCATTCTGGATTTCGAGAAATAGCGGTATTGTCCCACACGCCGGAATAATGAGTGTACAGAGCGACTCCATTCCTAGCGGTTACTTCGCGCCAAACCTTTAAAGAGTCCGTAACAACTCCGGGCGCGGGATTACCGACTTTAGTCGGATAACTAGACCAGCCCGGATGACCTTTGCTGTCAACCTGAATAAAGTCGGGCTTCACCATATCAAGGATCGTTTGCACCATCTCCGGCGTCGTGTTGGCTCCAATATCTTTACAGTCTTCATTCGCGTGAAAATCAAAATGAATCCCAACAAAGGATTCAGAACGCCTCAATCTTTTAGGTTCCGGTTCTTCCGTATGGACAGAAACGTTGAAGGATAAAAAACTAAGCGTAAAGAGCAAAAAGAAAACGATAGACCTTACAAATTGGCGGCGTATTAAACACGACATACTCTCAAGTTTCCTTTCTAAGACACGAGCGAACAAGAATATTAGCGCATTAACCATCGCCGTGGCGTCGGTTGCGAGAACTAACCGCGCCGTCATTATAACAGATTAAAAAACGAAGTGGCGCAAAGAATGTTTTTTATCTAGGAAATTGCTTTGATGATGCTAAGATTGAGCGTTTGCCGTAGTTAATCTTCAGTCGAGAACGATTCAGAACGTTCGACAAAAAAGAAAGGCGCGACTGATTTTCGTCAGTCGCGCCTTTAAATTCTTAACACGCTTTTCTTGTCTTCAAAACGTCAAGACGCTCGAAAGCCCCAAGTCTTGCTTATAAGTACGAACTCACTTGATCGGGACCCGAGCTACGCCGGTTTTCACGGCCTCTTCCGCAACCGCCTTAGCGACGGCTTCGTGAGACTTCAATTCCCATGCGAAGGGTAGAATCTTTTCCGGAGAAAGCTCGTCGCCGACAACGCTAGCGATAGCGTTTGCAGCGGCCTGCATCATTTCGAAGTTGACGTCTCGCGCGCGAACGTCGAGAGCGCCTCGGAAAAGACCGGGGAAGACAAGCACGTTGTTAATCTGATTCGGATTCTGAGAAGAACCGGTTCCAACGATAGCGGCGCCCGCGTCAAATGCGTCTTGACGCGAAATTTCTGGAATAGGGTTGGCGCAGGTGAAGACAATGGCGTCTTTATTCATCGACTTCACCATCTCTTTAGTGACGCAATTTGCAACGGAAACGCCGACAAAAACGTCGGCGCCTTTCATCGCCTCGGCGAGACCGCCTGTCAATTTCTTTCTGTTTGTTAACTTGGCGACTTCCTGTTTAGGAGCGTTAAGTCTTGGATCCCCTTCGCATATAATTCCCTTAGAATCACAAAGGATAAGACCCGCAACGCCAAGTTTAAGGAAGAATTTAGCGATTGCTATGCCGGCAGCGCCCGCGCCGTTAACGGCGACATGCAAATCCTCAATTTTCTTTCCAACGAGCTTTGCCGCATTGATGAGCGCCGCGGCCGAAACAACTGCCGTTCCATGCTGATCGTCGTGAAAGACAGGAATTTCAAGTTCCTTTTTCAAACGTTGTTCAATCTCAAAACAACGCGGCGCAGAAATATCTTCAAGATTGATTCCGCCAAAACTCCCCTGGAGAAGTTTGATGGTTTCAACGATCTGATTCACGTCTTTAGAGCGGATACATAGGGGAATAGCGTCGACGTTTCCAAAGGACTTGAAGAGGGCGCATTTCCCTTCCATAACCGGCATGCCGGCCTCCGGTCCGATATCGCCGAGTCCAAGAACCGCTGTGCCGTCGGTAACGACAGGAACCGTATTCCAACGACGTGTGAGAGAAAACGAGAGTTCCGGATTCTTTTGAATTTCCAAACAAGGACGCGCGACGCCCGGCGTGTACGCAAGGGACAGATCTTCGCGCGAACCGACCGAGACACGCGAAATTACCTCAATCTTACCACGCCATTCGCTATGTTTCTTCAACGATTCTTCGCTATAGTTCATTGAAATATCTCGATAAGAATTGCTCTAAATTGTCTTAATTGCGCGTTGTCAAACTGAAACAGAGAGTGCGCTTTTGCAACGCAAAAACCGAATCAGCGCGACCATACCGCAGGTGATTCTACTCTCATTCATGGAAAAAATGAAGGGGGACGTCCTCGTTTTTAGCCTTTTACCTTCAAAATTGAAAGTATCGAACCGCATTTCTGTAACAGACGTCCTCGACAATTCCACCAATCCATTCAAAGTCGTTCGGGACAAGACCAGATTCCATTTCTGAACCTAGCAAATTACAAAGAATTCGTCGGAAATATTCGTGTCTCGTATAGGAAAGGAAGGAACGACTGTCTGTCAACATTCCAACGAATAGACTCAATAGTCCCATATTGGAAAGCGTTTCAAGCTGTTCTTCCATCCCGTTTTTTTGATCGAGAAACCACCATCCCGCTCCGTATTGCATTTTTCCCGGGATTGATCCGTCGTTAAAATTGGCGATAAGAGAAGCAAGGAGGTAATTTGCGTCTGGATTGAGATTATATACGATCGTTTTGGGGAGTTGATTATTCTTATCGAGATCGTCTAGGTAACGTGAAAGCGCCTTGCCATAGGAACCGTCGGCGATAGAATCGCAACCCGCGTCAGGCCCTATTTGACGATAAAGGCGCGTCGAATTGTCGCGCATGGCGCCAATGTGCAGTTGGGACGTCCATCCTTTTTCCGAATTTAAACGTCCCAAATCAGAAAGAAGAACGGACGAGAGCGCTGTGATCTCTTCTTCGGAAATCGTCGATCCGGCGAGAATCCTAGAAAACGCCCTTTCTAACGCGCCGTTAAGACAAGGCTCAGTCCACTGAAAAAGTTCAAAACCGCAGTCTGAAAGGCGCGAACCAACTGAATGAAAGAAGCTATGCCGCCGAGCAAGCGCCGAGCGCAACGCTGAGAACGAAGAAATATCAAGGTCCGCAGCTGCGGAAAGTTTAACGAGATAGGCGAGATATGAAACGACTCCTTCGGGGGTAGAGCATTTCTTCGGGAAAACTTTATCGGGGCGAAACGTCGGTAAAACACGGATTGGAAATTTTCCCGATTCATTTTCTTTCGCCAGTTGGCGAGGGTATTCGAGTGAATCAGCCGGATCGTCTGTCTGACGAATGCATTCCGGCTGTTATCCCACGCC
>CAMZHY010000354.1 GCA_947307005.1 uncultured Planctomycetaceae bacterium | reverse complement strand
CGCGCGGCGGCGCGAATCGGGAAGCGCCGCCCGTCCGACGCGGTCGGTTATTCGACGATTTTTGACAGGACGATTCGGAATCCTAAGTCTTCGCTAAAAAACTCCGCTCCGGCGCCGTTGCGGTAGGCGGAACGGCAATATTTGGCGGGGTCTTTCCAGCCCCCGCCGCGAATGATATAGAAGAGCATGCCCGGTTCTTCTTCCGTGTATTGTAGACCGTACTCAAACTCGTGAAACTTGGACGTGGCCGTCCATTCCTCGACGTTGCCGTGCATGTCGTACAGTCCCCACGGGTTGGGTCGATACTTTCCGACGAGCGCCGGCGAGGTATAGGGCGGTCGTCCGGAACAGTTCATGTCATGGTCCTTGACGGAATCGCCAAAGCTGAACGCGGTCGTCGTCCCGGCGCGGCAGGCGTATTCCCATTCTTCTTCCGTCGGGAGTCGGAACTCAAACCCCTCAGGACATTCTTTTCTTTTGTTTAATTTTTCGACAAACTTCCGACAATCGTTCCAAGATGCGAGCGTGACGGGATTTTTATCAGCGTATCTCGGAATTGATACAAACATTTCTCGCGTGACCTCGGTCTCCAGCATCCAGAAACCGCGATCAATAGTTACTTAGCGCGGTTTCTCGAGTTCGTCGCGTTCTAGTTTTAGAAATTCTTCGGGGTTTTCCTTTGGAATTTCTCGTCGTTTCCCCTTTTGGGGCGCCTCTAGTTCCTTCTCCGGTTCTTCCCCTAGTTCTTCCTTCGGTTTCCCTTTCTGCTCTTCTTCCGATTCTTCCGCAGGCGCGAGATCGCCCATCATGAACGTCCCCGCCGGAATCCAGCGAAACGCGTATTCGACGCCGTCGATCGTCATCGTCCGACGTTCGCCCGCCTTGCGCGAACTGGGTTCCTCCCAAAATTTAGAAGCGTCTTGAGATTTGGGGTTAGACTTTTCCGCGTCGACGCCTGATTCCCCGTTCTTCTTTTCCGCGTCGTCTTTCGTCGAGGTTTTTTGAACTGTTTGAGAATCAGGCGAGGATTCCCCGACGGCGTCGTCGGAGACGTCGTCTTGGGGCGGCGTCGCGACGTCTTCGCCAGACGCTTTGTTGACGCGACCGATTTTCGAGAGAACGATTCGGAGTCCCAAATCTTCAGCCAAAAAGTTCGGCGCGGCGTCGTTGCGGTATGCGGAGCGGCAGTATCGGGCGTCGCTTTTCCAACTTCCGCCGCGAATAATATAGAAGAACATGCCCGGCTCCTTTTCCGTGAATTTTCTACTGCCCCGATACTCGCGAAACTCGGACGACGCCGTCCATTCCTTGACGTTGCCGTGCATATCGTACAGTCCCCACGGGTTGGGCGGATATTTTCCGACGAGCGCCGGCGAGTCATGGGGCGGGCGTCCGTCGCAGTTCATGCAATCTCCGACGACGGAATTGCCAAAGTTGAACGCGGTCTTCGTTCCCGCTCGGCAGGCGTATTCCCATTCTTCTTCCGTCGGGAGGCGGAACTCAAAGCCCTCCGGACATTCTTCTCTTTCGTTTAATTTCTCGACAAACTCCTGACATTGTCGCCAAGTAACGTATGCGATGGGGAACGACGAATTTTCTCCATGAATCCACATCTCTCGCGTAACCTCGGTCTCTAGCATCCAGAAACCGTAAGCGATATTGACTTTATGTTGCTTCTCGTCCTCTTTCCGGCCTTCTTCGGATTTTGGACTGCCCATGGTAAACGACCCCGAAGGAATCCATCGAAACGCGTATTCGACGCCGTCGATCGTCAGCGTTTGACGTTTGCCCGCCCTGCGCGAACTAGGTTCCTCCCAAGACTTAGAGGCGTCTTGAGACTTTGGTTTAGACTTTTCCGCGTCGGCGTCCGATTCCGCGCTCTCCTTTGGCGCGTCGTCTTTCGTCGAGGTTTTTTGAACTGTTTGAGATTCAGACGCGGATTCCGCGACGTCGCCGTCGGAAGCGCCGTCTTGCGGCGGCGTCGCGACGTCTTCGCTAGACGCTTCGTCGGATTCCGCAACCGTTTCCGCCGGAGATTGGGTGGACGGTTCCGTTTCGGCTGTCGAGCCGTTCGACGTTTCCCGATTGGATTCTAAACTTTCCGCGGCTGTCGGGAGTTCGCTTGAGTCGACGTCCGTCTCCGAGACGGTTTCCGTCGGAGTCAGAGGAGTCTGCTCCGCTATTTCTTTCTTTAGCTCGCGGAATAAGAACATCGCCGAGAGGACGATCGCCGGAACGACGATGTAAAGACCTACGGCGTGCAGGAGCGTGTCGCTGTTAGATTGAGATCGGGTCATCGGAGGGCGCCTTGTGCGTTTTCAAAGATATGGGAAGGCGTGTTCGGAAAGACGTTTCGTTTGGCGTCGCGAAAGGGCGACGCTCTGTCGTTCATAAGCCATGCGACCGGCTGTAAAACGCCGAAAGACTTCCCATTGCCGCTTCTGGAGACGACAGGGAAATAAGCGACGTTTGAGAATCCGGCGTCGACGACGTTGATCGTTTTCAAAAAACCGCGTCTTACCAAAAAGGATAGACAGATTTTAGCGTTTTCACGGAGACTTGTCTTGTCGAATCGGACTGACCTGAATTCGTCGATAAAAAGGTCCGCCTTGGGGACGACGACCGCGACGGGGACCTTCGAAAGTTCCGAAGGACTCCCGCCCCTCATGACGTTAAACGCGTTGATAAAGTTGGTCGTCGTTAGCAGCGCGTCGTCGGGAGGGGCGCACGGGTCGAGGAAAAGGAGGACGCCCTCGCAATATCCGTATTGCAGTTGCGGAACCTCGCTCTTGCCCGTCTCAAAAACTTTGCCCGAGACGTCGTAAAAGCTCGCTTGAACGCTCTCCTGATCATAATAATGAACGACGCTGAACATCTCCGCGTTCAATTCGGTCGTCGGCTCGTCGACGCCTGCTCGAACGAATCTTTCAAGCTTCGCGAACTGATCGCTCGGCGTCTCTTCGTAGCGAACGCCCCGTTTCTCTAGGATCGCCTTATATTGGGTCCAAAACGCGGCGAGAAAGGCCGTTTTGCCCGATCCTCGCCCTCCGACGAACTGGATTCCATATTGACGAGAGGTCGTCGAGACCAGTTTTTCGCCGCATTGCGGACAGAACGCGGAGAACGCGCCGCGTCCTCCGAGAAAGGTCGTCGGGAGTTTCTGTCCGCATGAGCAGCGACGGGAGAACACCCCTAGCGGACTGGGGATGAGATTCTCGTGTTTCTCGCAGCAGAGGCACATAACGGTCGGTCTTAGCGGACCGAACTCGTCGGAGGTTTTACAGTTTGGACATCTGATATGAATCGACTTTGAACGAAGCGCGAGCCGATCGACCAGCCATATCGGTAAGAGAATCGGAAGCAAAAACGGGGTCAAAAAAACGACAAGCCATGATTCGGAAGCCAATGATTCGGAAACCGCGCGGTCCGGATTGATACTCAAGTCGATTTCATATAGTAAAAACGCGAGTCCCGCTACCGTCAGAACAAACAATAGGAACATTGCGACTTGGTCGGCGGAGGATAACGGGGAAAGCGAAGGCGAAGGAGAATCGGCGACGGCGACTTCGGGGGAGGAGGAGGGAGGAGAGTAAGGAAGAATCACCGTAATAACGCTTGTCGCCAAGAGAATGAGCAATACGGCTGCGACTATTTGTTTCGTTTCTTTGGAGTCTTTGTTCATTGTCGATACTGAACTCTCGGGTTCGTTACGCTTACCGTCGCGGTTCTATTGAGGCGACCTGCGAAAAGGGGAGTAAAGCGTCGCTGGTCTATTGTTTAGGCGGATGGTTCCGACCTGTCGGGACGAGAACGAGCCGAAAGCCTTCATGACCGTAGTAACTGTGATTACGAGAAGCGCTGCGACATGAATCCGCTAAACTGGTCCAACCGCCGCCGCGATACATATCCGCCATTCCTTCATGTCCGCTGATCGGATCCGTAACCTCATTTTGAGGGTACTCGTCATACCAATCCGAAACCCATTCTTGTACGTTTCCATGCATATCGTAAAGCCCCCATGGATTCGGCGGATACGATCCAACTTCCGTCGTCTTTCCTAAATAAGTTCCCTTTTCGGTCGTTCCATAGGGAAGGATTTTTCCGTCGCAGTTTGCCTTGTCGCCGTTCAGAGAATCGCCAAAGCTGAACGGAGTCATCGTTCCCGCTCGGCAGGCGTATTCCCATTGCGCTTCGGTGGGCAGCGCGAATTCAAAGCCCTTGGGACGGAGACCGGACGCGTTCAATCTCGCAATATAGCGGAGGCAATCGTCCTTGGAAAGGTCGTCGACGGGCAGGCGCTTCGAATCTTTAAAACGACTAGAATTGGAGTTGACTCCCATGACTGATATCCACATCTCATGCGTGACCTCCGTTTCAAGCGCCCAAAATCCCTTGCTGATATTCACCCGATGTAAATCTTCTTTATAATGACC